>JANNGN010000072.1:0-5428 GCA_031403895.1 Rubrivivax sp.
ATCGACGTTGCCGCTAGGCAGCAGGTGGCGGAATTCAAAGTACAGCAGCGCCAGCGCCGCCACGACAGTGGCCGTGAACACCACCGCGCCCACGCCGTAAGCCGCGCGCCACTGCGGCAGCAAACGCCGCCAGCCCGCCGCGACCACGATGTGGATCACCGCCATGGCCGCGATGATGTAGCCGGTGAGCTTCTGGTTCAGCACCGCCGCCGCCAGCAGCATGGCCAGCGCCAGCAGTTTGATCGCCTTCGAACGCACCGCGTAGTACAGGACGAAGAAGCCGCTGATGACGAGGTATTCGATCTCGTGCAGCGTCTCGCGCGTGCCGATGCGCGCGACCTCGCCCACCAGCGCCGCGAACGAGAAGAAGACCCAGATCGTGATCACGCCCATGGCCCAGTAGCGCAGCCGCTGCAGCAGCGTGGGCACCGAGGCCGCATACAGCGGCAAGAGCGCGGTATAGACGCCGAAGGTGAGGTAGGTGTCGCGCTCCTTCAGTTCCCACTTGGCCACCGCCGAACCCACCAGCGCATAGGTGGCCAGCAGCAGCAGCAGCGGCAGGCAGGCGCCAAACACCTCGGCATAGGGCGGCTG
The DNA here is from genome assembly GCA_031403895.1 of Rubrivivax sp. Lineage (GTDB taxonomy): Bacteria > Pseudomonadota > Gammaproteobacteria > Burkholderiales > Burkholderiaceae_C > Rubrivivax. Next base: position 595 of record JANNGN010000072.1, read on the forward strand.
GCGGCGGTTCAGCGCCAAACCCACCAGATGCACCAGCAGCACCGGGCCCAGCAGCGACAGCGCAAAGTGGTTGAGGATGGTGCGGTGCAGCGGGATGCCGAAGAGCGGCGCCGAGGTGCTGATCATCGTCGCCAGCGCCAGCACACCGAGCACCAGCCATTCAGTGGCGCGCAGGCCTTCGCTGGCAGGCGCCAGCGGCAGCGCCAGACGCGAGGCCGGTGCATGCCGGGGTGGCCGCGCACGCGCCCACCAGCGCGGTTGCATCGATGTGTTCATGCCGTGGGGCTCCCGTGAGGGGCCAGCGCTGGCCCCGCTTCATCCAGCCGCTCGGCGCGGCCTTCGGTGTCGGCCAGCGTGTAGCGCCCGCCCAGCCCACGGGCCTGGTAGTCGGCGTAGTGCGGCACTTCGTCCAGCGCGTACTGGTAGCGGAAGTCGGTGCGGCTGTAGGCGCCGCGCAGGGCCCTTTCAGCACGCCGCGCGCCAAGCGCCAGCACGCGCAACGGCCGCCAGCGGAAGGCGCCGTAGGCGAGCCGGATGGCCTCGGCTTCCTGCTCCATGCGCGCGTGCGTGCTCAGGTTGTTGCCATCGACACCAAACACGGACAGCACTTCTCTCAGGTGCGCAAAACGCGCGCCGCCGTCCAGCAGGCGCAGCACCAGTTCCTTGTCAGCTGCGTAGCGGTAGGCACTGTCGAGCTTGAGTGCGCCGCGCTCCAGCAGCGCGCGGCGGAAGAACATCGTGCACGACTGCGTGTTGAGGAAACTGTTGACGACGTTGAAACGGCGCAGCGGAATTTCGCGCCGCAGCGCCACCGCGCGGCCAGCCTCGTCGGCCACCAGGTAGTCGGCGAAGAGCACGTCCACATCGGGGTGCTGGTCCAGGTAAGCCTGCACGCGCTGCAGCGTGCCGGGCAGATACTGCTCGTCGGCGTTCAGCCACGACAGCACGCGCCCGCTGGAGCGCGCCCAGGCGCGGTTGATGGCGTCGTACATGCCGGCGTCGGCAGCGCTGATGGGCTGCAGGCGCGGATCATGTTGCGCCTGCGATTGCAGCCAGGCCGGGCTGCCGTCGTCAGAGCACGCGTCCTGCACCAGGTGTTCCAGGCTCACGCCCTGCTGCCCGCGCACTGACCCCACGCAGCGCCGCAGCTTGGCCAGCGCGTTGCGCGTGGGGGTGGCGATGGAGAACTGCACGTCGGTCATGAAGGCGTGCCTGCTGAGACACCGGAGATAGCGTCGCGGTAGAGCGCGGCATGCGCAGCCGCGACCACGGGGTACGAAAAGCCCGCCACCGCCGCAGCGCGCGCGGCGAGGCCGGCCGACTGGCGCCACGACGGGTGCTGCAGCGCATGCGCGATGCCGTCGGCCAGCGCCGCAGCGTCGCCTGCCGCAGCGAGCCAGCCGCTGACGCCGTGCTCGATCAGGTCCGCCATGCCACCAATGTCGAAGGCCATGCTCGGCAGGCCGCAGGCATTGGCTTCGAGCACGGTGTTCGGCAAGTTGTCCTGCAGGCTGGGCGCGACGAAGAGGTCGGCTGCCGAATACAGCGCCACCAGCGACTCGTCGTCGTGCAGATGGCCGACGTGGCGCACGGGGATGCCGTGCAGCATGCCGTCGCCGCGCGTGGCGGAGCCGAAGACACACAGCAGCAGCCTTTCCTGCAACCCGCGCTGCTGCAGCAGCCGCAAGGCCGCGTCAAGCTGCGCGTAGCCCTTGCGCGCGTCGGCCTCGGCATTGACGGCACCGAAGAGCAGCACGCTGCGTTCGGGCGGCAGGTCGAAGAGCTGGCGCGCGGCGGCGCGGTGAATGGGCTTGAAGCGCGTGGTGTCGATGGCATTCGGAATCACCTGCACCGCGCGCCCGCGCGCCACCGGGCTGCGCTGCGCCACGCGGGCCATCCAGCGGCTGGGGCAGATGAAGCGCAGGCCGGCGGCCGAGGATGCCCTCACTTTGGCCGTCAGGCGTTGGCGCGGCAGCGCCCACGCGCGGCCGCGCGTCTGCAGCGGGCACGGGCGGCAGCCCTCGCTTTCGAAGCGGCCACAGCCCGCGTCGTAGTGGCAGCCGCCTGTGAAAGGCCACATATCGTGCGCCGTCCAGACCACCGGCCCACGCAGCGCCGCGATCTCAGCCACCGATGCAAAGCCGGCGTTGATCCAGTGCAGATGCACGACATCGGCGGCCACATCGCGCAAGCGCTGCGCCAGCCGCGAGCGCAACCAGTTGAGCGAAAACTCGCCGCGCTGCAGGCCGAGCAAAGCGCCCGGCGCCTGGTCGGCGCGCCAGCGCAAGCGCGCGGCGAGGCGGGCTGTGGTGCCGGCTTCGCCATGCACGTGAGGGTCGGCGCTGCTGCGGTACAGCACCTGCATCGTGGCATCGTGCCCGGCGCCACGCAGCGCTTCGAACAAGCGCTGCGCCGCGCGCGCGGCACCGCCTTCGAGTTCGTAACTGCTGACGAGGGCGATCTTCATGGCGCAGGCCGCCGACACCAAGCTGGACCACGCCAAACGTAAACTTGTTGGCTGCGACGACCACCCCGACCATGCATCATCCCCGCTTCCTGAACCTCGCCTGCGGCGCCACCTATGTGGACACGCCACAGTGGCTGAACCTGGACTACACGCCGCTGGGCCCGGCGGTGCAGCAGGCCGACCTGCTGGGCCCGCTGCCGGTGGCTGACGCAAGCCTGCAGCTGGTCTATAGCTCGCACTTCATCGAACACGTACCGCGCACGCACATAACCGGCCTGCTGCGCGAGTGCCGCCGCGTGCTGCAGCCGGGCGGCCTGCTGCGCCTGGTGGTGCCTAACCTGCAAGAGATGTGCAGCCGCTACTTGCAGGCGCGAAGCGCGGGCGAACACGAGATTGCCGACGTGCTGGTGCTGGAGATTCTGGACCAGTGCGTTCGCAAATTCCCGGGTGGTGAACTCGCCGGGCTTTATGAGCGTGTGCGCGCGGGTCCGGCGGACAGTGCGATGCGCCGCTTCATCTTCGAGCGCAGTGGCGAAACCCTGGCGGCCCACGGCACCTCGGCTGCAGCCCGGCCTTTTTTCAGCCGCCTGCAGGGCGCGGTCGAACGGCGCTATGTTCGCCTGCTGCTGCGCTTGCTGCCGCGTGCATTTCGCCAACAGAACGTCAGCCTGGCCGAGGTGGGCGAACTGCACGCCTGGCTCTACGACGCGCACACGCTGGGCGCGCTGTTGCAGCAGGCCGGCTTCTCGCAACTGCAGGTGATGGCGCACGACCGCTCGGCAGAACCCACCTTTCCCTGCGTGCCGCTGGACACCACGCCGGCAGGCCGGCCGCGCAAGGGCTTGCAGTCGCTGTACCTGGAAGCGCGCGCCTGAAGCGCAGCGGCCGCGCCTCATGACACCGCCTGCATGGGCGCACTCACCTGGCGCCGCTGCATGCCGCGCAACATGGCCGGCAGCACCAGGGCCAGTGGCAGCAGCGTGATGGCCGCATAGACCAGCGCCGTCGTCAGCGGCGCACCCGCCAACCCCCACTGCAGCACCATCATGGGTTTCAGCACGATCACGCACAGCGCCATCGTCCACGCCGTGATGATCTGGAAGCGCAACTGGCCGCCACCGTTCAGGAACATGCCGAGCGCAAAGCCCACGCCTTCGAGCATCTTCCACACGCCCAGCGCCAGCAGCAGCGAGCCCGGCACCACCACCGCGTCACCCACCCACAGGCGGATCAACCAGGGCCCGGCCCACCACAGCAGCAGCGCTGCTGTGGAGGTAAAAAGCGCCGCCAGCAGCAGCGAACGCTTCAGCGTGTGGCGCACCCAGTCCAGGTCGCCGCGCGCGATGGCCGCGCTGTAAGCAGGCCACAGCGGGCTGACGGCCGTGGCCACCGCGAGCGAGATGACGCTGAAGACTTTTTCCGGCACCGCATAATGCGCGACTTCAGCGGCACCCAGCAGGTGCGCGATGACGATGCTGTCGGACGCAAACACGATCGCCACCGCAACCTGGATCACGAAGTAGCTCGCCCCCGTGCGCAGCAGAGTGCCGGCGGCAGCGCGCGTGACGTCGGCGCGGCGTGGGCGCAGGTCGGCTTCGGTGCGGCCGAAGAAGAGCAGCGCGTTCAAGAGCCCGGCCACCAGCGGCGCACCCAGCAGCGCCAGCACCAGCCACGGCAGGCCCAGCTGCAGCTGCGTACACCACCAGATCGCCAACAAGCTGAGCAGGCTCGCCCCACACTGCCAGGCGCTGGCGATGAAACCGCGCTGCAGCGCCATCTGCACGCGCTGCACCAGGCCGAGTGGCACCGCCAGCGCCACGCAGGCCGCGAATACGGCTACCGACGGTGCCACCTCGTCGGCCACGAGCGCGCCCTTGAGGTTGAAGACCCGTGCCCACGGCACCAGCGGCAGCGTCACCGCAGCCACCAACAGCAGCAACAGGCACACGCCCAGCAAGGCGCAGGCGGCACTGGATACATAACGGCGCAGTGTCGCGCGGTCGCCCGCGCCGTGGGCGCTGGACACGGTGTTGACGACACCGTTGCCCAGGCCAAGGTCGGCAAACTGCAGCGTCAGCACGAGGGCACTGAGCGTGGCCCAGACACCGAACCTTTCATCACCCAGGTAGGCCAGCGCGAGCGGGATCGAAACCAGCGTGGTCAGCACCGACAGCAGCTTGGCCAGTGCGGCGGCCAGTGCACTGAGCGCCAGACGGCGATGCCGCTCTTCGGCGCGGCCCTCGGCTGTGCTTTCGTCGAAGGGCCTCAGGCTCAGGTAGCGCAGCCTGGCCCCAAGGCGGCTGCGGCCGAACCAGCGCTCAAGCACCCGGTCGGGGTTCACGCCCGGCGCCGGCATTGTTCACAGCG
>JANNGN010000073.1:0-6616 GCA_031403895.1 Rubrivivax sp.
CTGCAAGCTGTCGCCGCTGGCGCTGAAGCTGATCTCGGCCTGCAGGCGGTCCAGCGCGTCGGCGATCTGCTGGCGCGACAGCCCGGCAGCGCCCTTGTCGAGCAGGCTGCCCACCATGCCGGCCACCGCCTCTTGCCCAAACAGCGACTTCTCGGTGCCAAAACGCAGCACCAGCTGCGCCTGCACGACACGGCCGCGTGTGCCCTTGGGCAGCAGCATGACTTTCAAAGTGCCTGGCATCTGTGCGGCCCGGCTGCGCGCATCCAGGTTGGCCGGCGTGGGGTCGAAGGCTTCAGCCACGGCGGCGGCCGGGTCGCCCTTGTAGTCCCTGACCTGCGCTGCGACATCGACGCGTGCACCCTGCGGTGCGCGTTCGGGTTTGGCGGTGGGCAGGAAGAGGCCGACGGTGCGGTTGTCAGGCCGCAGCCACTCGGCAGCGACGCGGTTGATGTCGGCCAGCGTCAGCCTGCGCACCAGGTCGCGCTGCAGGAAGTACAGGCGCCAGTCGCCCAGCGCCACCGCCTCACTCATTGCCACGCCGATGCTTTCGGGGTCGTTGAAGCCTTGCTCCCAGCCGTTGAGCCAGCCGATGCGCGCGCGCTCGAGTTCTTCGGCCGTGATGGGCTCGGTGGCCAGGCCATCGATGACGGCCACCATGGCGGTGCGGGCCTGCTGCACGTCCTGCCCGGGCGCGATCGCCGCGCCCAGGATCAGCGGCCCCGGCTCGGCCAGCGCCCAGGCGCCGGCGAATGCCTGCGCCGCCAGCTTCTGCTCGACCACGCGCTTGTGCAGGCGGCCACCGGGGGTGTCGCCCAGCACACCCGACAGCAACTGCACAGCGGCAAAGTCCGGGTGCGAACCAGGCGGCACGTGGTAGGTCATGTAGATCAGCGGCGCGCCACCGACGCGGCGCACGGTGACCTGGCGTTCGCCGTCCTGCGGCGGGTCCAGCGTGTAGGCGGGTGCGATCACGCGCTGCGGTTTGGGCAGCACGCCGAAGTAGCGACTGACCCAAGCCAGCACCTGGGAAGCGTCGAACTTGCCGCTCACGATGAGGGTGGCGTTGTCGGGCTGGTAATACTGGCGGTAGAAGGCTTGCAGGCGCGGGATATCGACGTTTTCGATGTCGCTGCGCGCGCCGATCGTGCTCTTGCCGTAGTTGTGCCACTGGTACATGGTGGCAAAGATCTTCTGCAGCAATGAACGGCCGGGGTTGTTTTCGCCGCTCTCGAATTCATTGCGCACCACCGTCATTTCGGTGTCGAGGTCGCTGCGCGCGATGAAGCTGTTGACCATGATGTCGGCCTGCCAGCCCAAATACCACTGCAGGTTGTCGTCATTGGCGGCGAAGCTGGCGAAGTAGTTGGTGCGGTCGAGCGAGGTGGTGCCGTTGGCGCGCAGGCCGCGGCGCGTGAATTCGCCCAAAGCGTTTTTCGTCGTCGGCGTGCCCTTGAACAGCAGGTGCTCCAGCAGGTGCGCCATGCCGGTTTCGCCGTAATTTTCGTGGCGTGAGCCGACGCGGTAGGTGACGTTGACGGTGGTGGTGGGCTTCGAGTCGTCGGGCACCAGAAGGACCTGCAAGCCATTCGGCAAGCGGTATTCGGTGATGCCTTCAACGGCCGTGACGGCGCTGATGCCGGCGGGCAGGGGCGGGGCCGTCTGCGCGCTGGCGTGGCCGGCGGCCGACAGCGCCGCAATCAGCACAAGCGAAAGTAGGTGGTATGGCATGTTGCGTGGCATGTTGCTTGGATGCCCTGGATTTGCACGAGCCTGCATTTTGGCGGACCGCCGCAAAGCCGTGCTGACCCCCTTGCCTGGCGGGCTCGGTGCTGGCCCGAAAGCGGCGTCGGCGAGGGTGCAGCCGCTAGCCGCCTGCTCGGCGCAGCCGCGCCGAGGGTTTGGCCCTGCGAGTCCTGTCATGACGGTCCCGCATGATTCGTGTTGGGTGTTTTTGGGCGCGACCGCCGCGTCTCGACCCGGCCACGCCAAACCTTGCAACGCCAACCACTTCAGAAGGACATCTCATGAGCAAGACCTTGTTCGTCAGCGCCGCCATCCCACTGCTCGCGCTCAGCCTCGCACCCGCCCACGCCGCGCTCAACGTCACGTCGGCGGCCTTCAGCTACAGCCAGACTTTCGACAGCCTGGCTGCCGCCGGCGCTGCCAACACCTGGGCCGACGACAGCACGCTGGCGGGCTGGAGCCTCATCAACTCGGCCGGCGCCTCGGTGCCGACCTATGGCACCGACACCAGCAGCACCGGCGCCTTCCGTGCCTTTGGCGACAGCGGCAGCGGTGAACGTGCGCTCGGCGGCGTGGCCTCGGGCGGCGCCTACTTTGGCTCGCCGGCCAGCGGTGTTGTCGCGGGCTGGATTGCGGTGGCTTTCAGCAACGGCACCGGTGCGGCGCTGAACGGCTTCACGGTCGGCTTCAATGGCGAACAGTGGCGCAACGGTGGCAACACAAACGCGCAGACGATGGTGCTCGAGTACGGCTACGGCGCCAGCTTCGGCAGCGTCGCGGGTTGGACCGCTGCGGGCGCCAGCTTTGACTTCACCTCACCGGTGACCGGTGCCACTGCGGCAGCGGTGGCCGGCAACAGCGCCGGCCTGCTCAGTGGCCTGGGCGGCAGCGTTGCCACCAACTGGGCGGCGGGCGACACGCTGTGGCTGCGCTGGGTGGAACGCAACGACGTCGGCAACGACCACGGCCTGGCCATCGACGACTTGAGCTTCAGCGTCAGCGCCGTGCCCGAACCCGGCGCCCTGGCGCTGATGTTCGCCGGCCTGGCCGCCGTCGCTTTTGTCGCGCGCCGCCGCGGCTAGAGGACACACCCATGAACAACCCCACTTTCGAACTGCGCCTGAATCCGGTCAGCCGCGCCATGGCGCTGGCCTTCCTGCTGCCACTGGCGGCCGGTCCGCTCTGGGCGCAGAACATCGGCAGCCTGCAAGGCACATCGCACCTCTCGCCGCTGGTCAACACGCAGGTCAGCGGCATTGCCGGCATCGTCACCGCGCGCGACAACAACGGCTTCTGGATGCAGGACAGCGGCGACAGCAATGCGCTCACTTCCGACGCCATCTACGTCTTCAACAGCACGCTGGCCAAGCCGCTGGTGGGCGACAGCGTGCTGGTGAGCGGCCGGGTGCAGGAGTTTCGCCCCGGCAGCAACGCCACCAACCTGACGCTGACAGAGATCAACGCCACCGCGTCCTTCGCCGGCAGCTGGGCCACGGTGAGCAGCGGCAATGCGCTGCCCTCGGCCGTGTTCATCGGCCCCGGCTTCCTGCCGCCAACCGCCATTTCTGCCGGCCTGGGCAACGTCGAGACCACACCCGGCTACGTGTTGCGGCCGCAGCTCTACAGCATCGACTTCTACGAGTCGATGGAGGGCATGCGCGTGAGCCTGCCGTCGGCCATCGCCAGCGGCCCCACCAACACAGCGACCGGCGAAACCGCGCTCTACGCGTCGGCCCAGGCCGGCGCGGCGGGCACCTTCACCTCGCCACGCGGCGGGCTGGTGATCGGGCCGGGGCAGTTCAACGGCCAGCGCATCTTCATCGACAACCGCATCACTGCGTCGCCCAGCGTCAACAGCGGCGCCGTGCTGTCAGGCGTGACTGGCGTGCTGGACTACAGCTTCAACAACTACAAGCTGCTGCTGACCGAGCAGGCCACGGTGCTCAGCAACACGCTGGCGCGTGAAGCGGTGACGATCGCGCCCGGGCGCTTCGGCATCGCCAGCTACAACGTCGAAAACCTCGGTGGCAACGCCACGGCAGCGCGCTTCACGGCCATCGCCGGGCAGATATCGGGCACGCTGGGTGCGCCGCATTTGATCTCGCTGCAAGAGATCCAGGACAACAACGGCGCCACCAACAACGGCGTGGTGGCAGCCGACGTGACGCTGAACACGCTGGCCGGCGCGCTCAACAGCGCCACCGGTCGCAGCTACCAGTGGGTCAGCGTGACGCCGCAGAACAACACCGACGGCGGGCAACCGGGCGGCAACATCCGCCAGGCCTTCATGTACGACACCTCGCGGGTTAGCTTTTCGGGCGTGGTGGGCGGCGCGCTGGACGCCGTGTCGGCCACCGCGTCGGCCAACGGGCAGATCGTGCTGAACCTGGGCGCGGGCCGCATCGACCCCATCAACACCGCCTTTGCCAGCAGCCGCAAGCCGCTCGTCACCGAGTTCAGCGTCGATGGTCAGCAGATCATCGTCATCGCCAACCACTTCAACAGCAAGGGCGGCGACGAGCCGCTGTACGGGCCCAACCAGCCGCCGGTGAACAGCAGCGAGACGCAGCGCCTGGCGCAGGCGCAGGCGGTCGGCAGCTTCGTGCAGGGGCTGCTGGCGATCAACCCAAACGCCAACATCGTGGTCACGGGCGACCTGAACGACTTCCAGTTCGCCGCGTCGCTGGCGCCGCTGGCGGCGGCGGGCCTGACGAACCTGACGAACACGCTGCCCGAGAACGAGCGCTACACCTACGCTTTTGAGGGCAACCTGCAGACGCTGGACCACATGTGGGTCAGCGCCAACCTGCTGGCCAACGGCGGCGCGGTGTACGACATCGTGCATGCCAACGCCGAGTTCCTGGACCAGGTGTCGGACCACGATCCGATCCTGCTCACTTTGTCGGCCATGCCGGCGCCGGTGCCCGAGCCGGCTGCGCTGGCGTTGATGCTGCTGGGCCTGGTCGGCGTGGCTGCGGCCGCGCGGCGCGGCAAGGTGGCTCAGGCCGCAGCGCGGTAGGCGCGCAGCCGGTCCAGGTCGAGCACGCGCACGCCGCCGTATTCGACCCGGATCACGCCTGCTGACTGCAGCGCCGCCAGTGCCTCGTTCACGCGCTGGCGGCCCAGGCCCACGAGGTAGCCCAGCTCCTGCTGCGTGATGCGCAGGACCTCACCCACACCCGGGTACAGCACGGGGTGGAAGAGCGCAGCCAGGCTGCGCGCCACGCGCTCGTCGGGGTGCGTCATGCGGTCGATCTCGCGCGCCGCAATGAACTGGCCCAGGCGCTCGTTGAGCTGGTTCATGACGAAGCGGTTGAAGCCGATGCTGCGGTCCAGCAGCCAGTGGAATGTGGGCGCCGAGATGCCTGCCACCACGCTCTTGCGCAGGGCCTGGATGTTGTAGCGATAGACCTCGCCCTTGAGCACCGTGCCTTCGCCAAACCAGCCACCGGACGAAACGCCGGTGAAGGTGATGGGGATGCCAGTGCCGTCTTCCGCCGCGCTGTCGTTGCTCATCTTCAGCAGGCCATCGACCACGCCAAACCAGTAGGTGACCGGCCGGCCCACGCGGCACACCAGTTCACCGGCTTCGACCGTCACCACGCGCAAATCTGCCACCACACGTTGTCGTTCGGCCGCGTCCAGGTGAACGAGCCAGTGGATGTGCGCCAGGTCGGCCGGCTCGGCCGCGCGAGAGCGCGAAGGCTGCATCGGCGTAGCACGCAAAGCTGACGGGAACGCGCGGCTGGCCATGGCAGGTTGGTCGGGGAATAACCTCTCCGTGTGAACCCGCAAATTGTCGTTGCAACGACAACATGGCGTCAAAGCTGTGTCCAGAATCTCGCCTGAAGCACAAGGAGACATCGCCCGTGCCCTCGACCTTCCCCCGCCTGTTGCTCGACCACGCCCAAGCCCGCCCCGGCGCGCCTGCGCTGCGTGAGAAGGTTTACGGCATCTGGCAGACCACCACCTGGGCCGATCTGGCACGGCTGGTGCGGCGCCTGGCCTGCGGGCTTGCGCAAGCGGGTGTGGTGCCTGGCGACCACATCGTCGTGGTCGGCGAAAACCGGCCGCGCCTGTACGCCGCGATGCTGGCCGCGCAGTCGCTGGGCGCCGTGCCGGTGCCGCTGTACCAGGACGCGGCGGCCGCCGAGTACAGCTTCCCCATCAACAACGCCGAGGTGCGCTTCGCCATCGTCGAAGACCAGGAGCAGGTGGACAAGCTGCTGGAACTGCGCGCCGGACCCTGCGCCAACAGCCCCACGCTGCAGCGCGTCTGGTTCGACGACCCGCGCGGCCTGCGCCACTACAGCGAGCCGGGCCTGGATTCGATCGACGCGCTGGTGGCCGCAGGCGAGAAGCATGACGCGGCCCACCCGGCCTACTTTGACGACGCCGTGGCGCGCTGCCAGCCGCACGACGTGGCGGCGATGTTCTTCACCAGCGGCACCACCGGCAATCCCAAGGGTGTCGTCCACACGCACCTCTCGCTGCTGGACCGCGCGGCTGCCGGCCAGCGATTCGACAAGCTCACGGCGCAAGAAGAAGTGCTGGCCTACATGCCGCTGGCGTGGATCGGACAAAACATCTTCAGCTATGCGCAGTGGCTGGCCTGCGGCTACGTCGTCAACTGCCCCGAGAGCGCGGCCACGGTGATGATCGACCTGAAGGAAATCGGGCCCACCTACTATTTCGCGCCGCCGCGCATTTTTGAGGGCCTGCTGACGAGCGTGATGATCCGCATGGAAGACGCCGGCCGCATCAAGCGCTGGCTGTTTCAGCGCTTCATGGCTGTCGCCAAACGGGTGGGCCCGCCGCTGATGGACGGCAAGGCCGTCGGCGCTGCTGACCGGCTGCGTTATGCACTTGGCAA
>JANNGN010000074.1:0-2141 GCA_031403895.1 Rubrivivax sp.
GCCTGGGGGCCGTTCGGCCGCTGAAGCGCGTGCTGCAGCTTCAGCCCCAGATGCAGGAACCCCGTCACCCCAATCGCGTCGAAGCACCCCGGATCACCCCAGACCCACCCCTGAAGGAGTTGCCCATGAAGAAGAACCTGAGTGTCCTCATGCTGTCTGCAGCGGCCACCCTGGCCCTGGTCGCAGGCTGCCAATCGCCCAGCAAGGTGGCGGCCGGCTCCAGCCTGGCGCCGGTGGAAACACGCACCCCCGTGGCCGCCGGCGGATCGCCGACCCCATCGGGCGCCACCACCAGCGGCACGCCCCAGTCGGGGGTTTCGACGGTGGACATCACGTCCCGCTCGGCGGCGGCGGCTGCCGCAGCGGGCACTGCGCTGATGGCAGCACCGACGCAGCGTGTGGTCTATTTCGACTACGACAGCTTTGCCATCAAGGACGAATTCAAAGGCCTGCTCGACGGCCATGCCAAGGTGCTGTCGCGCGAAGCGGCCAAGCGCATGGTGATCGAAGGCCACACCGACGAGCGCGGCGGCCGCGAATACAACCTGGCGCTGGGCCAGAAGCGGGCCGAAGCGGTGGTCAAGTCACTGGCACTGCTGGGCGCGCCCGAGCGCCAGATCGAAGCAGTGAGCTTTGGCGAAGAGCGCCCCGCAGCCGCAGGCGCCGACGAAACCGCCTGGTCGCGCAACCGCCGCGCCGAACTGAAGGACCGTTGAGATGCGCTTCAGCCCACGGCCTGTGCGTTTCGGCTCGTTGGCCGGCTTGCTGACCAGCGCAGCGCTGCTGTGCAGCAGTGCCGCACACGCCGGCCTCTTTGATGACGAAGAAGCGCGCAAGGCCATCGTTGATCTGCGTGCGCGCCTGGTCGCGATGGAAGACCAGGGCAAGGCACGCGGCGCCGAAGTGGCTGCCGCCAACGTGCAGAGCGCGCAGCTCACCGAACAACTGGCGGCACTGCGGCGCAGCCTGCTGGACCTGAACAACCAGCTAGAGTCGATGCGCGGCGAGGTTGCCAAACTGCGCGGCACCGATGAACAGGTGCTGCGCGAAGTGGCTGAACTGCAGCGCCGGCAGCGCGACGTGGGCCAGGCTCTTGACGATCGACTGCGCAAGGTCGAGCCCACCAAGGTGACGATGGACGGCCGCGAATTCACGGTCGATCCCGAAGAGAAACGGTCCTTCGAAGAAGCCTTTGCGGCCATCCGCAATGGTGACTTCGACAAGTCGGTGGCGCAGCTGTCCAACTTCCAGCGCCGCTACCCTGGCAGTGGCTACACCGACGCGGTGCGCTTCTGGCTGGGCAATTCCTTGTACGGGCGGCGCGACTACAAGGAAGCCATCACCACATTCCGCACCTTCGTCACGAGCTCGCCTGACCACCCGCGGGCGCCCGAGGCACTGCTGGCCGTGGCCAACAGCCAGGCCGAAATGAAAGACCCGCGCGGCGCGCGCAAGACGATCGAAGACCTGATGAAGGCCTACCCGCAGTCCGAAGCCGCACAGGCGGGTAAGGAAAGGCTGGCTTCGATCAAGTAGAGCGTTCGGCTGGCGGCCGCTGCCGGCCGCGCCCGCGTGCCGGCACAATTGCGGCCATGCAGGAATCCGATCTCCCCGCACTCGTGGCCCAGGTGCTGTGGGCCGCCTTTGCGCTGGCCGTGCTGTTTGGCGCCATCGCACAACGCACCCACTTCTGCACCATGGGGGCCGTCGCCGACATCGTGAACATGGGCGATTGGACGCGCATGCGCATGTGGCTGATGGCGATGGGCGTGGCGATGATCGGCTTCAACGCGATGGTCGCTCTGGGCTGGGTGCAGGCGGGCCAGAGCGTCTATGCGGGCCCGCGCCTGATCTGGCTCAGCAACGCGCTGGGCGGCCTGCTGTTCGGTTTTGGCATGGTGCTGGCGTCGGGCTGCGGCAGCAAGACGCTGGTGCGCATCGGCGCTGGCAGCCTGAAGAGCGTGGTCGTGTTCTTCGTGCTCGCGGTGGCCTCGTACGCCACGCTGCGCGGCATCACGGCAGTGGCGCGTGTCGCCACCGTGGACACGGTGGCCCTCACGCTGCCGACCGGGCAGGACCTGCCTTCGCTGCTGGCCGCTTTCACCGGCGCTTCGCGCGGCACCTTGGCGCTGTGGCTGGGC
>JANNGN010000075.1:0-2182 GCA_031403895.1 Rubrivivax sp.
CAGGCCAACTACGAAGAGCACCTGGCGCTGTTGGGCGAATGCGACCTGATCATCGAGGCCATTGCGGAGCGCATGGACTGGAAGCTGGCGCTGTACGAAAAGATTGCACCCGCGCTCAGCGCGCACGCCATCGTTGCCAGCAACACCTCGGGGCTGTCGATCACGACGTTGAGCGCGGCGCTGCCCGAGTCGATCAAGCCGCGCTTCTGCGGCATCCACTTCTTCAACCCACCGCGCTACATGGCACTGGTGGAGTTGATCAACACGCCGACCACGCTGCCTGAAGTGCTGGACCAGCTGGAAGCCTTTGTCACCAGCGGCCTGGGCAAGAGCGTGGTGCGCGCCAAGGACACGCCCAACTTCATCGCCAACCGCGTCGGCATTGCGGGCATGCTGGCGACGATCAAGGAGGCCGAGAACTTCGGCTTGAGCTACGACGTGGTCGATGACCTCACCGGCAAGAAGATGGGCCGCGCCAGCAGCGGCACCTTCCGCACCGCCGACGTGGTGGGGCTGGACACGATGGCGCACGTCATCAAGACGCTGCAGGACAACTTGAGCGATGACCCGTTCTTTGCCAGTTATGCCACGCCACCGGTGCTGGCCAAACTCATCGAGCAAGGCGCGCTCGGCCAGAAGACCGGCGCGGGTTTCTACAAGAAAGTGGGCAAGGACATCCTGCGCCTGGACCCGGCCACGGCCCAGTACGTCGCAGGCGGCGGCAAGGCAGAACCGATCGTCGAGCGCATGCTGAAGAAACCGGCCGCTGAACGGCTGAAGCTGCTGCGCGAAAGCAGCAACCCGCAAGGGCAATTCCTGTGGGCGATCCTGCGCGACAGCTTCCATTACGCCGCCGTTCACCTGGTGACGGTTGCCGACAACGCGCGCGACATCGACTTTGCGATGCGCTGGGGCTTTGGTCTGAAGCAGGGACCCTTCGAGCTGTGGCAAGAGGCCGGCTGGCAACAGGTGGCGGGCTGGGTGAAGGAAGACATCGACGCTGGCAAGGCACTGTCGAAAGCGCCGCTGCCGGACTGGGTGTTTGATGGACGGACTGGCGTGCACACGCCAGAAGGTTCGTGGAGCCCGTCGCGCAAGGCCTATGTGCCGCGCAGTCAGCTGCCGGTGTATGCACGCCAGCAATTCCCGGAGGGCGTGCTCGGCGCCGGCGCAGCTGCGCCACTCAAGAGCGGCACCGAAGTATTCAAGAACGACGAAGTGCGCGTCTGGACGCTGGACGGCGAAGTTCTGATTGCCAGCATCACCGCCAAGCTGCACCTGATCAGCGGCACCGTCACCGAGGGCCTGCTGAAGGCGGTGGAGATCGCCGAGCAAAGCTACAAGGGCCTGGTGATCTGGTCGCCCGACGATGTGTTCAGTGCCGGTGCGAATCTCGAAGCGATGATGCCGGTGTTCATGAAGCTCGGCGCCAAGGGCATCGCGCCCGAAGAGAAGAAGCTGCAGGACATGATGCTGCGGCTGCGTTATGCGCAGGTGCCGGTGGTGTCGGCCATGCGCGGCATTGCACTCGGCGGCGGTTGCGAGATCGCGGTCCACTCTGCCCGCCGGGTGGCGACGATGGAAACCTACGTCGGCCTCGTCGAAGTGGGCGTGGGCCTGATCCCCGGCGGTGGTGGCCTGGCTTACATCGCACGGCGCGCGGCCGAGATGGCAGGCGCAGCAAATGCAAACGCCGACATCATGAAGTTCGCGACCGACGGTTTCACGAATGCCGCGATGGCCAAGGTCGGCACGAGTGCCATCGAATCGCGCAAGCTCGGCTACCTGCTGTGGAGCGACATCATCGTGCCGCACAAGGACGAACTGCTCTTCGTCGCCAGCGCGCAGGCCAAGGCGATGTTCGACAGCGGCTATCGGCCGCCGACACGCAGCGTGTTCCCGGTGGCTGGCCGTTCGGCCATCGCCACCATCAAGGGCCAGCTCGCCAACATGCGCGACGGCGGCTTCATCAGCGCGCACGACTTCCACATCAGCACGATGATTGCCGAAGTAGTGTGTGGCGGTGATGTGGATGCCGGCAGCCTGGTCACCGAGGAATACCTGATGGCGATGGAGCGCGAGCGCTTCTGCGCACTGTTGGAACACCCCAAGTCCCAGGAGCGAATCATGGGCATGCTGCAGACCGGCAAGCCGGTGAGGAATTGATGATGAAACAAGTCCA
>JANNGN010000076.1:0-5444 GCA_031403895.1 Rubrivivax sp.
TTCCTGACCGTGACTCGCCTGGCCTGAGCCCCGCTGCCAGTGAATCCGTCACCGCCGTGCGGTGAGCAAAGGCCCTGTGCGCTACCGCTGCCGGCCCGACAGTCAGGCCGCGCCGCTCACACAGCACCACCGTCGCGGACAGTGGCGCGGCCGATAGACTCACCACAAGAAGTGCGCGCATCAGCTGCCGCATCACCTGCCGCGTCAACAAGGGGTCAGCCAGGATGCCGGGCCTAGTGCAGAAGTTCAACACGTTGGCCCAGATCGACCAAGTGCTCGCTGGCGTGGCGGCGGTTGCCACCGTTGCCGCAGTGACCGCAGTCGCCGCCCTGGCCCGGGCCGGGCAACACGGCAAGGCGGTGGACGCTGCCACCGCCGCACTGGCGGCCGACGCCAGCCGCCAGCCGCAGCGGCTGCGGTTGCTGGAACTGCGTTGTGACAGTCTGCTGGCATTGCTGGAGCTGCAGCGCGCCGAGGCTGACGCGCAGCTATTGGTGGCGCTGACCCAGGGCCGCCAGTCGGCGTCGAATCAAGCGCGGGCACTGGCCGCACTGGCCCATGTGCAGACGCGCCAGGAGCGCTACGCGCTGGCGTTGGTGACAGCCGGCGCGGCCCTGCAGGCGGCGCGCCGCAGCCGGCGCAGCGAGCTGATCGCGCTGGCGCTGCTGCGCCTGGCCACCGCCGGGCTGCAGCAGCAACCGCAGCAGGCCGCCGAGCAGGCCGATGAAGCGGCCCGGCGCTTCGCCGCGCTCGGCGACCCGGCCCTGCAAGGCCAGGCCCTGCGCGTGCTGGCAGCGGTGAAGATGGCGCAGACCGACAGCCCCGAGCACCGCGCCATCGCTGAACGCGCCGTCGCGCTGGCGCGCGCCAGCGGCGACCGTGGCGGCGAAGCCCGCGCCATCAATTCGCTCTACAGCAGCGACCCCGACCTGGCACAGCGCGTGCGCGGCCTGCAGCAGGCGCTGCGCGTGGCCGTCGAGGGTGGCGACCGCCAGCAAGAGGCGTCCGCGCTGCACAACCTGGCGCTGACCTACAACCATCTCGGCTTGCGCCGGCGGGCGCTGCGGCTGATCCAGCAATCACTGCAGCTACGGCAGGCGCAGGCGCGGCCGATCGCGCTGCTCAACCCCTACGGCATCCTGGCCTCCTTGCACGAGTCCTTGAACCAGCAAGAGGCGAGCGAGCAGGTCGTGGCCCGGGCTCGCGCTGCGGCGGCGCTGGCCACGGCAGAAGATGCCGGGCCGCAGCTGGCGCTCCAGGCTGCCGTGTTGGAAGCGCGGGGCGCGCTCTGGCTGGCCCCCGCGCAGGCCGTGGCCGCCTGGCGCCGAGCATCGCGGCTCTTGCGCAAGCACAGCGCGGCATGGTTCCAGCCCCTGGTGCTGGCGATGCTGGCGCAGGCCCAGTTGCGCGCCGGGCAGGCCGGCGCCGCGCTGCGCCACAGCAGCCAGGCGGTGCGCGCGCAGCAAGGCCTGAAGGGCCGCACCGGTGGCGGCGGCGAGTCGCACGCGCATGTCTGGTGGCAGCACGCGTGCGCCTTGCGCGCCAACGGCCGCGCTGCCCAGGCCGAGCAGGCCATGCAGACCGCCTACAGCCTGCTGGTGCAGTCCACCGCCGCGCTCAGCGACGAAGGCCTGCGCCGCAGCGCGCTGCACGCGCCAATGTCGCACGCCGAGATCGTTCAGGGCTGGGTCGCGCAGGCCCGCGCGGCGGGGCAGCCGAGCGCCAGCTACAGCGCGCACCTGGCCGGCGCGGCCAGCCTGCAAGAAAGTGTCGAGCGCCTGGTTGACACCGGGCTGCGGCTGAACGAACAGGCCAGCGTGGCCGCACTGCAAGAGTTTCTGATCGAGGAAGTGACTGAGCTGCTGGGCGCACGCCGCGTGCTGCTGGTGCTGGTGCTGGACGACGCACAAGGGCCGCAGCTTGCGGGCGCGCAGGTGCCCGAAGGCGAGTCGGCTGCCGACTTGCTGCGCGCGGTGACGCCCTGGCTGGACGAGGCGCGCGCGGCGCGCAGCGTGCGGCTGCGCCACGGACCCGAGGGCGCGACTGAGATCGACCAGCGCAGCTGCCTGGTGGCGCCGCTGCTGGCACAGCAGCAGGTGCTGGGCTTCGTCTATGCCGACCTGGACGGTGTGTTCGGCCGCTTCCACGACACCGACCGCGACCTGCTCGCCACCCTGGCCGCGCAGGCTGCGGTGGCGCTGGCCAACCTGCGCACCACTGAGGGCCTGGAACGGCAGGTAGCCGAGCGCACTTTGGCGCTGGAGCAACGCGCGGGTGAGCTGGCGCTGATCAACAGCATCCAGCAGGGCATCGCCACCAAGCTGGACTTCCAGGGCATCGTGGATCTGGTGGGCGACACGCTGCGCAGCGTCTTCGACAGCGAAGACCTGAGCATCCACTGGTGGGACGAACAGGCCAACACCGCAGAGTCGCTCTACTTCATCGAGCACGGCAAGCACCTTCCCAAGATGCAAGCCAGCCCCGTCAGGCCTGGCGGGCCGGTCGAGCGACTGCTGAGCAAGGGCGGCTGCTTCGGCAGCCATGCGGAGCAGATCGCCGCTGGCCTCGGAGGCGCCGTGCCCGGCTCCGACAAGTGCCTGTCGATGCTGGTCGCGCCGGTGCGCGGCAGCCAACGCGTGCTGGGTCTGGTCGTGATCGAGAACCACCAGCGCGAGCACGCCTACGGCGAGGCAGACCTGCGCGTGCTCACCACCATCGGCGCGACGATGGGCACCGCGCTGGAAAACGCGCGCCTGTTCGACGAAACGCAGCGCCTGCTGAAAGAAACCGAAGCCCGCAACGCCGAGCTGGCGGTGATCAACAGCATCCAGCAGGCAGTGGGCGCGGCGCTGGACTTCCAGGCCATCGTCGATGCGGTGGGTGACAAGCTGCGCGAGGTGTTCGACACCGGCAACTTGAGCATCCGCTGGTGGGAAGAGGCTGCGGGCACGGTGCATAACATGTACGCGTGCGAACATGGCGTGCGGCTGCCGTACTGGGCCTCGGTGCCTCAAGCCGGAACGGTGGGGTACCGCTTCTACCGCGAACATCACCAGGCTGTGATCGTCGGCTCGGTGGCCGAGCAGTTGGCAAAGGGCATTCCGGTCACCCCGGGCACCGACCGCGCGCGCAGCCTGCTCGTCGTGCCCATGCTGGCGGGCGACCGCATGCTGGGCTCGGTGAATCTGGAGAACCACGACCGCGACCACGCCTACGGCCCGGCCGACCTGCGGCTGCTGCAAACGGTGGCCGGGAGCATGGCTGTGGCGCTGCTCAACGCCAAGAGCTTCGAGGCCGAACGCCAGCGCGCGGCCGAGCTGGCGATCATCAACGCGGTGCAGCAGGCGCTGGCGTCCAAGCTCAGCATTCAGAGCATCCACCACGCCGTGGGTGACAGGCTGCGCGACATCTTCCCGCGCGCCGATGTGGCGATCCGCCTCTTTGACAGCGACGGCCAGTGGGCGCACTACCCGTTCTATTTCGAGGCCGGACAGCAGCTCGATGTGGCACCCACGCTGATCTCGCAATCGCGCATTGCCACGCATGTCCAGCGCACGGGCCAGAGCGTGGTTCTCGATGCGTCGTCCGCATCGCGTTGGGTGTTTGCTGGCTCGCTGATACCGGGCACCCGGGCTGAAAAGTCTGGCGTCTTCGTGCCCTGGCGCAGTGCCGGGCGGGTCTGCGGACTGGTCCAGTTGCTAGACATGGACCGCGACAACGCCTTCGGCGAGAGCGACGTGCGCCTGCTCGAGACCCTGGCCGCGAGCATGAGCGTGGCGCTGGAAAACGCCCGCCTGTTCGACGAGACGCAGCGGCTGCTGAAGGAAACCGAGCAGCGCAACGCCGAGCTGGCGGTGATCAACAGCATTCAGCAGGGCATCGCTGGCGAACTCGGGTTCCAGGCCATCGTCGAGCTGGTCGGCGGCAAGCTGTGCGAGGTGCTGCACACCCGGAACATCAGCATCCGCTGGTGGGACGAAGAATCGAACCTCACCCACCCCGTTTACGTGATCGAGCATGGCGTGCGGCTGTACCTGAAACCTCAGACGCCACAACCGGGCGGCATCACGGTCCGCATCCTTCGCAGGCGTGAGAGCTTCGTCGCCGGCACCGAGGCCGAGCGCATGGCATTGGGAATCGGCGTCTATCCCGGCACCGACTCCAGCAAGTCGTGGATGGCCGCGCCGATCGTCGGCAGCAGCCGCGTGCTCGGGCGCATCCAGGTCGAGGACTACGAGCGCGAGTACGCGTTCGGGCCCGCCGAGCTTCGACTGCTGCAGACCGTGAGCGCGTCGATGGGTGTGGCGCTGGACAACGCCCGGCTCTTCGACGAAACGCAGCGCAACGCGCGCGAGGCTTCGGCGCTGTCGGAAGTGGGCCGCGACCTGTCATCAACGCTCGACCTGTCCACCGTGATAAACCGCATCGCGGCGCATGCCCGGCAGTTGCTCGACGCCGGCAACAGCGCCATCTTCATCCCCGATGAAGGCAGCCAGACTTACCGCGCCATCGTCGCGTTAGGCGACACGGCCGAGCAGATCAAGGCCACCGTCATCGAGCGCGGCGCCGGCATCATCGGCAGCCTGCTGCAAAGCGGCCAGGCCGAGTTCATCAACGACACCCAGGCCGACGCGCGCGCCATCCAGCTCGCCGGCACTGAGCAGCGCCCCGACGAACGCCTGATGGTCGTGCCGCTCAAGGCGGGCGCGCAGGTGCAGGGCGCGATGGCGGTGTGGCGCAGCGGCGGCAACCCGTTCGAGGCGCGCGAGCTGGTCTTCCTGGCGGGCCTGTCGCAACAGGCCGTGATTGCGCTGAACAACGCGCGGCTGTTTGACGAGACGCAGGCGGCGCTGACGCGCCAGACCGCGACTGCCGAGGTGCTGCGCGTGATCAGCGAGTCGCCCACCGACGTGCAGCCGGTGCTCGACGCGGTGGCGCAGCGTGCTGGCGTGCTGTGCCGCGCCGACCTGGCGCGCGTGTGGTTGCTGGATGGCGGCCAGTTGCGCGCGATGACGGGCTACGGCCCCGACCACGCTCGCACGCAGACTGCGGTGCTGCCGATCCGGCGCAGTTCGATCGCCGGCCGCGCGATGCTCGACAAATGCAGCATCCACGTCGAAGACGTGCTGCCGCTGCTGGACACTGAATACCCCGACGTGCGCGAGATCCAGGCCAGCATTGGCTTTCGCACCGCGCTCAACGTGCCGCTGTTGCGCGACGGCGAAGCGATCGGCGTGATCTCTCTGGCCCGCAGCGAGGTGCGGGTCTTCACGCCGGTCGAGATCGCGCTAGTGCAGACCTTCGCCGACCAGGCCGTGATCGCGATCCAGAACGCGCGCCTGTTCAACGAGACCAAGGAAGCGCTGGAACAGCAGACCGCCAGCGCCGAGGTGCTGCAGGTCATCAGCAGTTCGATGGCCGACGCGCAGCCGGTGTTCGACAAG
>JANNGN010000077.1:0-2000 GCA_031403895.1 Rubrivivax sp.
CCGTCATTTCTTCGCCACCATCGTCTCGGCCGCCTTTGAAGGGCTGCCGCGCGTGCGCCGCCACCAGCAGGTCTATGCGGCCCTGGGCGATAGAATGCGCGAGCAAATTCATGCCCTCTCAATGAAGACGCTCACGCCCGCTGAACACCTGGCTGCTGCCCCCGCAGAAGCTGTGGCTACCCCCGCCCAACACCACCACTGAAAGCCCCTGCGGTGCGCCGCGGGGGACCGCTGCGCGCCGCCTGCAGCGGCTTGTGCGGACCTTGCGGCGTGTACCAGGGCAACCCACCCATGATCACGCTCGCACTGTCCAAGGGACGCATCTTCGACGATTCGCTGCCGCTGTTGCGCGCCGCCGGCATCGAGGTGCTTGAAGACCCGGAAAAGAGCCGCAAGCTCATCATCGGCACCACCAGGCCCGACGTGCGCGTGGTGCTGGTGCGCGCCAGCGACGTGCCCACCTACGTGCGCCATGGCGGCGCCGACCTGGGCGTGGCGGGACTGGATGTATTGGTCGAAGACCAGGACCCGCTGGGCGCTGCCTTTGGCGGTGGTGGCCTGTACCGGCCACTGGACCTGAAGATCGCGCGCTGCCGCATGAGTGTGGCCGTGCGCCACGACTTCGACTACGCCGCTGCCGTCAAGCAAGGCTCGCGCATCCGCGTCGCCACCAAATACACCCACACCGCGCGCCAGCACTTCGCCGCCAAGGGCGTACACGTCGATCTCATCAAGTTGTATGGATCGATGGAGCTGGCGCCACTGACGGGCCTGGCCGATGCCATCGTTGACCTGGTCAGCAGCGGCAACACGCTGAAGGCCAACCTGCTGGTGGAGGTGGAGCACATCATGGACATCTCGTCGCGCCTGGTCGTGAACCCGGCGGCGCTGAAGCTCAAGCGCGAACCGCTACGGGCTTTGATCGACGCCTTTGAAGCGGCAGTGAACGCGACGGCAGGGGCAGCCTGATGGCCTTGAACCTTCGCCGCCTGTCCACCACGGCGCCGGGCTTTGAAGCGGACTTTCAGCGCGTGTTGCACTGGTCGGCCGAGGCCGACGCTGCCATCGAAACGCGCGTCGCAGAGATCATTGCCGACGTGCGCGCGCGCGGTGACGCGGCACTGCTGGAGCTGACGGCCCGCTTCGACGGCGTGCAGGCTTCCAGCATGGCTGATCTGGAAGTCAGTGCCGAGGCATTGCATGCCGCCTTCGAGGCCATCACACCGGCGCAGCGCCATGCCCTGCAAGCCGCCGCAGAGCGCGTGTACGACTACCACCAGCGCCAGTTGGATGCCAGCAGCCGCAGTTGGCAGTACCGCGACCTGCACGGCTCCTTGCTGGGCCAGAAGGTCACGCCGCTGGACCGTGTGGGCATCTATGTGCCGGGTGGCAAGGCAGCCTACCCGAGCAGCGTGCTGATGAACGCCATCCCCGCGCAGGTGGCGGGTGTGGGCGAGATCGTGATGGTCGTGCCCACGCCGGGCGGCGAGCGCAATGCGCTGGTGCTGGCCGCTGCGCACGTGGCGGGTGTGCGCCGGCTCTTCACGATCGGCGGCGCGCAGGCCGTGGCCGCGCTGGCGTATGGCACGGCGAGCGTGCCACGCGTGGACAAGATCACTGGCCCTGGCAACGCCTACGTGGCAGCGGCCAAGCGGCGCGTTTTCGGCCAGGTTGGGATCGACATGATCGCGGGCCCGAGCGAGATCCTGGTGCTGGCCGACGGCAGCACGGCACCCGACTGGGTCGCGATGGACCTCTTCAGCCAGGCCGAACACGACGAGCTGGCGCAGAGCATCCTGCTCTGCCCCGACGCGGCCTACATCGCCGCCGTGTTTGATGCCATCGACAGGATGCTGCCCGACATGCCCAGGCGCCAGATCATCCGCGCCAGCCTGGAAGGCCGCGGCGCGCTGATCCACACGCGCAGCATGGAAGAGGCCTGCGAGATCAGCAACCGCATCGCGCCCGAACACCTGGAAGTCAGCGCCAGGGAGCCGGGC
>JANNGN010000078.1:0-4700 GCA_031403895.1 Rubrivivax sp.
CCCCGAGGCACGCGGCTCTTTCAAGCGTTTTTGCGAATTGATCGGCCCGCGTTCGGTGACGGAATTCAACTACCGCATCAGTGACCAGCACGTCGCGCATGTCTTTGTCGGCCTGGCGATTCAGCGCCGCGAAGAGGCAGAGCGCATCGCGCGCCAGTTCAGCAAGCAGGACTTTGCCAGCGTCAACCTCAGCGACGATGAACTGGCCAAGGAACACGTGCGCCACATGGTGGGCGGCCACAGCGAACTGGCACGTGACGAGCGGCTTTTCCGCTTTCAGTTTCCAGAGCGGCCGGGTGCCCTGATGCGCTTCCTGGCGGCCATGCACCCGGACTGGAACATCAGCCTCTTCCACTACCGCAACCAGGGCGCGGACTACGGGCGCATCCTGGTCGGCATCCAGGTGCCGGCGGGTGACGAGGCCGGCTTCGACAACTTCCTGCGCACGCTTGCATACCCCTTTGTGGAAGAGACGCGCAATCCCGTTTATGGGTTGTTCTTGCGCTAGGGGCCGTCGCTACACTCGCCAGCCATGTCCAACAGCCGTTCGCTCGTCACCCCCACGTCCAGCCCGCCGCTTGAAAAAGCGCTGCGCGACAAGCTGCAGCGGCGCAATGAAGCGGGTGGCAGCCTGGGTGAACTGGAGCCGCTGGCGATTCGCCTGGGGTTGATGCAGAACACGCTCAAGCCGCATTTGCATGCACCGCAGATGCTGGTGTTTGCGGCCGACCATGGCCTGGCGGTGGACGGCATCACCGACCAGCAGTCGCGTGCCACGCATGACACCGTACACATGCTGCTGAGCAACCAGTTGCCGATGACGGTGTTTGCGCGCGCGCAGCAGATGGAGGTCACGGTGGTGGACTGCGGCATGGCGCAGAACATGCCGCCGCACGACCGGCTGATGATGCGCAAGATCGCGCACGGCACGCGCAATGCACGCGCATCCGCCGCGATGAGCCTGGACCAGGCGCACGCCGGCATGCGCGCCGGCATGGAAATCGGCGACAAGCTCAAGGGCAACGTCACCGTGCTGGCCGGTGTCGGCGTGGGTTCGCATGAAAGTGCGGCGCTGGTGCTGGCGCGCCTGACCGACACCCCGGTGCGCGACCTCGTCGTCACCGGCCCGCACATGGACAGCGTGTACCTCGCCCACCTGCTGACGGTGCTGCAGGGCGCGCAGAGCCGCCACCGTGATGTCGTCGAACCGGTCGAGGTGCTGGCGGCCTTTGGCGGCTTTGAAGTGGCGGTGATGGTGGGCGTGATCCTGATGGCCGCCAGCAAGCGCCACCTGCTGATGATCGACGGCATGCCCGCCTGCGCCGCATTGATGTTGTCCGCCCGCATCGCGCAGCCCGTCACCGACTACTGCGTCTTCTGCCGCAGCCACGGCCACCGCGGGCTGGACCAGGCGCTGAACCTGTTCCGCGCTTCGGCGCTGCTGGAGCTGGGCATGGAAAGCACCGACGGCACTGGCGCCACGCTGGCCTGGCCGCTGCTGAAGAGCGCAGCCGCGCTGTTGACTGATGTGGCTGACGGCGAAGACCCGGGCCCGTCGCGCCCGGGTGTGCTGAGCGAGCCCTTCGTTGAGCCCAATCCCGTACCGTCGCCTTTCGGCGTTGCGTTGTACTGAGCCGGGTTGAAAGCTTTCGGCGGCGCTGTGGTGTCGCTACTTGAGCGGACTCAGTTCGCGCGAATAGGGGGGTTGGGCCTGGCCCGAAGTGGGTTGGGGCGCGGGCTGTGGCGTCATTGGAGGCGGCGCCTGCTGAGGTGGTGGTGGTGGCACCAGCACCGGCACCTGCACCTGAGGCCGCTGCAACATGCCACCGGGCAGCCCGGGAGGCTGCAACACCGACGGCAACTGGCCTGTCGCTGCTGGCGCAGGCGGCGCGATCTTCAGCGCAATCAGCGACGGTCCGTTGCGCGGGCCCAGCTCGGCACCGCGGGCGGTCACCGACTGCAACACGTTCTGCCCGTCCACCAGCGTGCCAACGCGAAAGGCCCGGGCCGGTTTGCCGTCCACCGCGATCAGCGCCACCCCTTCGCGCGCGGCTTGCGGCGCCCTGGGGCTGAGCACGCCGACGAGGTTGAAGCGTGCATCGGCGCCGGGTTCGGGCGCGGCGTCGGCCAAGGCGGCTGGCGCATCGGCGCCCAGCAGACGCGTCAGGTCGCCGCGCGCTGCGACGCTGGCTTCGGCCACCTGCACCTGTGGCGGCGCCTGCGCTGCCGTGACCAGCAACTTCAGCGCCCAGAACAGTGCGCTGGCCGCGACAGCAGCCCAGACGAACAACGTGACCCAGCGTGCCGACATGTGCGGATTATGATGGACGCACCCCCTGAAGCCGGCCTCGCCAGGCCTTGCCGGGTACACCTTTCGCCGACATGAATCCATTGCCTTCCACTCGCCCATCGCGGCCTGCCCGCGGTTTCACGCTGATCGAGATGCTGGTGGTGCTGGTCATCATCGGCGTGCTGGGCGCGCTCATCGTGCCCAACCTCTTCTCGAGCCTTGATGACGCGCGCGCCACGGCGGCGCGCACCGACATCAACACGCTGACGCAGGCGCTCAAGCGCTACAAGCTCGACAACCAGCGCTACCCCAGTGCCGAACAGGGCCTGGACGCGCTGGTGAAGAAGCCCACGGTTGGCGCCGTGCCACCAGGCTGGAAGCCCTACCTCGACAAGCTGCCGGCCGACCCGTGGACGCGGCCGTACCAGTATCTGAACCCGGGTGTGCGCGGCGAGATCGACGTCTTCAGCTTCGGAGCCGACGGCCAGCCGGGTGGTGAAGACAAGAATGCCGATATCGGTTCCTGGCAGTAGGCGCGGCCGCTTGCGCGATTTGCGCGATTTGCGTCATTTGCGCCTGTCGCGCCACTGCGGCAGCGACGCACGCGCAGGCGGCTTCACGATGGTGGAGCTGCTGATCGTGATTGCCATCATTGCCCTCGCCGTGACACTGGTGTCGGTGGCACTGCCCGACGGCGACACCGCGCGGCTTGAAGAAGAAGGCGCACGCCTGACCGCGCTGCTCGAGATGGCGCGTGCCGAAGCGCGCGTCTCCGGGGTGCCCGTGCTGTGGGTGCCGCGCGGGCAAGCCGACACCTCGACCGACCTGCGCGGTGCGCCGGTGCATTTCCGCTTCGTCGGCCTGCCCGCCGCGCTGGCGCTGCCCAGCCGCTGGCTCGATGCGCGCGTGTCGGCGCAGATCGTCGGCAGCCGCAGCGTGGTGCTGGGGCCGGCCGCCATCCTGCCGGCGCAGCGCATCGTGCTGACGCTGGCTGAACAGCGGCTGGAACTGGTGAGCGACGGCCTGGGGCCCTTCAGCGTGGCGCCGCCGGCCAAGGCGCCACCATGAATCGGCTGCACCGCGCGCGCGGCTTCACGCTGCTGGAAGTGCTGGTGGCGCTGGCCGTGGTGGCCATCGCACTCGCCGCAGGCCTGCGCGCAGCCGCTGCGGTGGGCGACAACGCCGAGCGCCTGGCCGATGTGATCGCAGCGCAATGGTGTGCCGACAACCAGCTCACTGAACAGCGCCTGCGGCGCAACTTTCCTGGCATCGGCGACGTCGATTTCACCTGCGAGCAGCTGGGCCGCAACTACAAGGGCAAGCTCGTGACCCGGCCGACGCCAAACCCGGGGTTCCGGCGCGTGGACGCGATCGTCAGCACGGCGGACGGCCTGCCGCTGCTGACACTGTCCACCGTGCTCGGGCGCCAGCCGTGAAGGCCCGCACCCACAGCCGCGGCTTCACGCTGGTTGAAGTGCTGGTGGCGCTGCTGCTGATGGCCATCCTGTCGGCCATGGCCTGGCAGGGCCTGGACGGCGTGCTGCGCGCGCGCGATGCCAGCCGCGACAGCATCGACCGCACGACGCGGCTGGCGACGGTGCTGTCGCAGTGGGAGCAGGACCTGCAGGCCGTACACGACAGCGGGGTCGTGCCGCCACTCACTTTCGACGGCCAGACATTGCGCCTGACGCGGCGTGTGGAAGACGGCGTGGCGCTGGTGGCTTGGTCGGTGCGCAGTGGCATCTGGCAGCGCTGGGCGGGCGCCGGCATGCAGCGCGCCGGCCTGCTGCAGCAGGCCTGGCTGGCAAGCCAACAATTCCTGGGCAACGAGCCCGGGCAATTGACGGTGGCTGACGGCGCCAGTGAGTGGCAGTTGTATTTCTACATCGGCAATGCCTGGAGCAATGCGCAGTCCACCGGCAACCTGGTGGCGGTGCCGGCGGCTGGCGCACCGGGTGCGCCCCAGGTGCGGCAAGACCTGCCGAGCGCGGTGCGCATGGTCATCACGCTGCAGGGCCACAAGCTCACGCGCGACATCGCGCTCGGGCCCAGCGGGTCATGATGAAGCGGCCCCAACAAGGCGCCGCGTTGCTGCTGGCGATGATCATCGTCGCACTCATCGCCACCGCAGCCGCCGGCATGGTGTGGCAGCAGACGCGCGCGGTCAGCATCGAAGCGGCCGAACGCGCGCGCGCGCAGTCGGCCTGGATCCTGAGCGGCGCGCTCGACTGGGCGCGCCTGATCCTGCGCGAGGACGAGCGTGGCAACCAGCAGCGCAACGCGGCCTATGACTCGCTGGACGAACCCTGGGCCCAGCCGCTGGCCGAAGCGCGGCTGTCGTCCTTCCTGGCCGCCGACAAGGACAACAACGCCGACAGCGGACCCGAAGCCTTCATCTCCGGCGCGATCG
>JANNGN010000079.1:0-9861 GCA_031403895.1 Rubrivivax sp.
CCGCGCCAGTCGGCCGGCAGGGGTGGCAGGGCGTCGAGCACCGCGCTGATCGGGCGCAATTCGACGGGGCTGGGCGCTTTGCCGGCGCGCGCGTCCCACACCATGCCCGGCACATCTCGGCGGCCCAGCGGCGCACGCACCAGGGTGCCCGGCGCAAGCGTCTGCTCACTTGTGTAGTCCAGCAGCGAACCCATCGAGGCATGCTGCGGCGCCTCGACGGCCACCGACAAGTTCACCGACACGGCCGGTCCCGCCCGCCGCGCGGCGCAGGGCTCAACGCAAGCTTCACCTCAGATAAGTGCTCCAAGTGCATGATCACAAAGGGATTTCCGGGTAGCACGCCAAAACTGTGGATAACTATGTGCGCAACCTGCGGCAAAACGCGCCAAGTGCTTGATTTTGCGTGCGGACTGTTCCGGCGCCGCGTTCATTGATTGGCAAAAACTTTGAATGAAATCAATGGCTTGCCACCAATGTCGGTGATTTTCGGCGTGTCGATAGTCGGCCCAGCCGGAGGTTGCGGCGAAGCACGAAAATTGGGGATAAGTCAAGACCCGATGGGCAAATCACGCTGCGACTTATGAGGGTTCAGAGCCTGAGCGTGTGCTCACCATCGTCAGCGCGGCCCACAGCCGTGCATGGCTGCGTGGGGGGGCGCCAGTCGTCATTCATGGGGGCCGTGCAGCGCTGTGGCGCTCAGGCGCGCTGCAGCCGCGAGTGGCGGTGTACCGCCTCCACCAGCGCCGTCACATGTTCGGGCGGCGTGTACTGGCTGATGCCGTGGCCGAGGTTGAAGATGTGGCCGTCCCAGCCGCCGTCGGCGCGCTGCGGGCGGCCAAAGCTGTCCAGCACCGCCACCGCCTCGCGCGCCACCGCCTCGGGCGGCGCGAACAACACATTCGGGTCCAGGTTGCCTTGCAGCGCCACCTGGGCGCCCACGCGGCGGCGCGCGGCGGCCAGATTCACGGTCCAGTCCAGGCCCACCACGTCGGCACCGCAGGCGGCCACTTCATCGAGCCAGGGGCCACCGCCCTTGGTGAAGACGATGACGGGAATGCGCTGGCCGTCTTGCTCGCGCTGCAGACCTTCCACGACACGGCGCGTGTGGTCCAGGCTGAAGCGCTGAAAGGCGCCGTCGGCGAGCACGCCGCCCCAGCTGTCGAAGATCATCACGGCCTGCGCACCGGCGTCGATCTGTGCGTTCAGGTACGCGATGACGGCCTGCGTGTTGACTTCCAGGATGCGGTGCATCAGGTCGGGCCGCCCGTACAACATCGTTTTCACAAGACGGTAGTCGTCGGAGCCTGCGCCTTCGACCATGTAGCAGGCCAGCGTCCAGGGGCTGCCGGAAAAGCCGATCAGCGGCACGCGGCCTTGCAGCGCCTTGCGGATCGACGTGACGGCGTCGAAGACGTAGCGCAGTTTGTCGAGGTCGGGCACCTGCAGCGCAGCCACGGCGGCTTCGTCGCGCAATGGGCGCGCAAAACGCGGGCCTTCACCGGCGCCGAAGCTCAGGCCCAGCCCCATCGCGTCGGGCACGGTCAGGATGTCGCTGAACAGGATGGCGGCGTCCAGCGGGTAGCGCTCCAGCGGCTGCAGCGTGACCTCGGTGGCGTACTGCACATTGGTGGCCAGGCCCATGAAGCTGTTGCCGGCCTTGACCCGTGTGGCCTTGTATTCCGGCAAGTAGCGACCGGCCTGCCGCATCAGCCAGATGGGGGTGTGGGCGGTGGGCTGGCGCAGGCATGCGCGCAGGAAGGTGTCGTTCTGGAGCTTGGGCCACATGCGGGCAGATTATGGCGAGGGATTTGTGGGCAGCCCCTGGGCCAGCGCGGCGCTCAAGCCGCCCGCGGTCTGCGTCCAGTGCCAGAGCTGCTCGGGCGCGATGACGCGCGTGCCCGGCGGCAAGGCCGGCAGCCCGCGCGCCAGTTCCACCACGCAGCGGGCCAGCGCAGCGGCGCGCAGCGGCTGCTGGCGTGGCGGCACCATCCAGCTCAGTTGCTGCAGCCACCAGCTGGCAAAGCGCTGCAGCAGCGAGCCCTGGCTTGTGGCGCGCACGGATTGCGCGGCGCGCAGCAACAGCAGATGTTCAAAACCCAGCGCGGCGACTGCCGCTTCGTCCAGGCTGGCCAGCCCTTGCGTCAACGCCTGCGGCAGCAGCGCCGGTGCGTGCGGCACCACCACCAGCAGCCGGCGCACGCCGCGCTGGTGCAGGGCGCGCGCCAGTGGCAACAGATCGGCCGCGCCGGGCTGCACAAAGGCGTCGTCACGGCCGTTGCTGTGGCGCGCGCGCTCCAGCACGATCACCGCCGCCGACGTGGGCAACGAGGCGTCCACTTGCAGGGTTTGCAGCGGCAGCGGCTCGAAGCCGCGCACTGCAGAGGCCACGGGCTCTGCCACCAGCGCCAAGACGCGCAAAAAACGCCCTGCGACCAGCGCTTCGGCCAGCACGGCCGAGCCGAGCGCGCCGCCTGCACCCACCACCAGCAGTGGCACCGCCGGCAGCAGGGCTAACGCTGGTCGGGTCGGGCTGTTTTGCGCGCCGCGCAAGGCTTGCTGCAGTGTGTCCATACCCTTGGCTGGTCTTGAACTGGCATTGTCATGCCCCACCTGCCGGGTCGCGGGTACCATGCCCCCGCCCAACCCGGACAGGAGAACTGAATGAGCTTCGTGAACACCTTCACACGCAGCGCCGGCCGCAGCGCCGCGCTGCTGGTGGCCGCCGCCCTGGGCTTAAGCCTGACCGGCTGTGGCTACAACGACTTCCAGCGCCTGGACGAACAGGTCAAGGCCGGCTGGAGCGAGGTGCTCAACCAGTACCAGCGCCGCAGCGACTTGATCCCCAACATCGTGGCCACCGTCAAGGGCGAGGCCAATTTCGAGCAGGAAACACTGACCAAGGTGGTTGAAGCGCGCGCCAAGGCCACCAGCATCCAGGCCACGCCGGAACTGGTGAACAACCCCGAGGCCTTCAACAAGTTCCAGGCCGCGCAGGGCGAACTCTCCGGCGCGTTGAGCCGCCTGCTGGTGGTGACCGAAAATTACCCCAACCTGAAGGCCAACCAGGGCTTCCAGGACCTGCGCGTGCAGCTGGAAGGCACCGAGAACCGCATCACTGTGGCGCGCAACCGCTACATCAAGACGGTTGCCGAGTACAACGTGCTGGCGCGCAGCTTCCCCAACAACCTGACGGCGATGGTCTTCGGCTACAGCGTCAAGCCGAGCTTCACGGTGCAGAACGAAGCGGCAATCTCGCTGCCGCCGGCGGTGAGCTTTGACAAGCCTGTTCCTGCCAGGCCTGCGCCTGCGCCTGCGCCTGCCGCGTCAAGGTAAACACGGAACGACCGCATTGAAGCTGCTGCGTCGCCTCGTCGTCCTGGGCGCGCTGTGTGTCGCAGCGCTGCTGCACGGACAGACGCAGGCGCAGGACGTGCTGCCGGTGCCAGCGCTGGCCTCGCGGGTCATCGACCAGACTGCCACGCTAACGCCTGAACAGCGTGGCGCCATTGAAGCCAAGCTCGCTGCATTTGAAGCCCAGTCGGGCCCGCAGATCGTGGTGCTGCTGGTGCCGGCCACAGCGCCCGAGGACATCGCCGCCTTCGCGCAGCGCGTGGCCGAGGCCTGGAAGATCGGCCGCCGCGACGTTGGCGACGGCGTGCTGCTGGTGGTGTCCAAGGGCGACCGCAAGGTGCGCATCGAAGTCGCCAAGGCGCTGGAAGGCGCGATCCCCGACCTGGCGGCGCGCCAGATCATCGACACCGCCGTGCGCCCGGCCTTTCGCGCGGATGACTATGCCGGCGGCCTGAATGCGGCGATCGACCGCCTGGTGCAGCGCATCCAGGGCGAAGGCTTGCCCAACGCGGCTGCCAAGGGCAGCGGCGGCGCCAGCCCGGGCTTTCAGCTAGAAGAGATGGGCATGTTCTTCTTCGTCGCCGTGCCGGTGCTCGGCGCCGTGTTGACGGGCCTGTTTGGCCGCAAGTTCGGCTCGGTGCTGACGGCTGGCGCGGCCGGCGGCCTGGGCTGGTGGTTGACGACGAGCCTGCTGGTGGCGGTAGGCGCCGGGCTGGTGTCGCTGCTGGTGGTGGGCATCCTGGGCATCGGCTCGGCGCTGCAGCGAGCGGGCATGGGCGCACGCGGGCGCGGGCTGCCGCACATTGGCGGCTGGGGTGGTGGCGCTGGCTTGGGCGGCGGTTTCGGGGGTGGGGGTGGCGGCGGGGGCGGTTTCTCGTCAGGCGGCGGTGGCGACTTTGGCGGCGGCGGCGCCTCGGGGGACTGGTGATGGGCCTGATCAAGCGGCTGTCGCGCATCCTCAAGCACCGCTGGCTCGACGAGACCGACGCCGCGCGCGCGCTCGGCCCCGACGCGCTGGCGCACCTGGAAGCGCGCGTGCAGGCCAGCGAACTCAAACACAGCGGCGAGATCCGCCTCTGCGTCGAAGCCGGCCTGCCGCTGTCGTACCTGTGGCGCGACGCCACGCCGCGCCAGCGCGCAGTGACGATGTTCGGCAAGCTGCGCGTGTGGGACACCGAGCACAACAACGGCGTGCTGATCTACCTTCTCTTGGCAGAGCATTCGATCGAGATCGTGGCCGACCGCGGCATCACACGGCGCGTGCCGCAAGCCACCTGGACCACGCTGGTCAGCGGCATGCGCGAAGACTTTCGCGCCGGGCGCTTTGAGCGCGGCCTGATGCAGGCGGTGGACGCGGCGGACGGGCTCTTGTGCCGCCACTTTCCATTGGCGGCGGGCGAGGTCAATCCGAACGAACTGGCGGACGCTGCCGACCTGCGTTGACGCAGCGCTGCGCCGAGTTCAGCTGCGCGGACCTCAGCTGCGCGCGATCGTCAGCGAAAACCGGTTCTGCCCTTCACGCCGCTCGTAGCTCATGCGGCTGGCGGTGTTGCGGATCATCAAGAGGCCGAGGCCGCCGACCTGCGCGTCGTCCAGTGAATCGGGCAGCAGCTGCGCGTCCACTTCCAGCGGGTCGAAGGCTTTGGCGTCATCGACGATCAACACCTGCACCTCGTCCAGATCAACCTGCAGGTCGATCTGGATCTCGCGCAGCCCGCTGCCGTCGTAGCCATAGCGCAGAGTGTTGGTGATGGCTTCCTCCAGCACCAGTTCAACGGCCGCCAGGGCATGTTCATCGACCGCGTTGTTCTCCAGGAACTGCCGCGCCTGCAGGCGTGCAATCTCCAGGCCGCCAATGTCGGCGGCCATCGGGATCAACAGCGAAGGCGAGACAACCGGCATGGCGCGCAGCTTTCAGGCCAGCCGCGCCAGCGCCTGGTCCCGGTCGGCGACGATCGGGATGATCTGGTCCAGCGCCACCATCTCCAGCGTGGACTGCACCACCGGCCTGGCGCCAAACAGCACCAGCTTGTGGCCGCGCGCGCGCTCGGTGCGGGCGTTGGCGATGATCATGCGCACCCCCATCGACGACAGGAAGCTCACGGCCGACAGGTCCACCGCAGCGCCGCCGTTGCTGCCGGCCACGGCGGCCGTGAAGCGAGCCTCGACCTGGTCCACACCCACGGTATCCAGGCGGCCTTGCAGTGCCACGCACAGCAGGCCAGGGCCCAGTTCCGCCACGCTCATGTCCATCAATGCACCCCCTCGGCAAATTTGTCTTCGACGGCCCCGGCCTTTGCGGCCGGCCTACAGCACATGCGCCACCAGCATTGAAAAATCATCGTCGAGCGGCCCTGCCCGCGCAAGACCCCGCACCACCCGGAACAGATGCTCGGGCTCAGACAGGCTCGCATCATGAGGCTGACCCAGCAGTTGCAGGAAGTCCGGCAGACTGAATGT
Organism: Rubrivivax sp.; assembly: GCA_031403895.1. Classification (GTDB taxonomy): domain Bacteria; phylum Pseudomonadota; class Gammaproteobacteria; order Burkholderiales; family Burkholderiaceae_C; genus Rubrivivax. Next base: position 5,812 of record JANNGN010000079.1, read on the forward strand.
CTGGCCGTCGGCGGTGACGATCTCGAACACACCGTCGCTGAACAGGTAGAGCCGCTCGCCACGCGCCAGCACGGCGTGGCCGGTGCTGAAGTCCACGTCCGGCATGGCGCCGATGACGAGGTTTCGGGTGTGCAATTCGCGCAGCGCGGCGGCTTGTGGCGCCCACGCATACGCCGGGTGGTGGCCGCCGCAGGCGTAGCGCAAATGGCCGCTGCGCTGGTCGAGCACGCCGTACCAGATGGTGAAGAACATGCCGCCATGGCTGTCCATCTGGAACATCGCGTTCAGGCGCGCCAGCACCTGCGCCGGGTTGGCGAAATTGGTGTCGGGCAGGTTCTGCTGGCGCAGCGTGTTCAGCACCTGCACCACGTGCATCGCCGCGCCCACGCCGTGGCCCGACACGTCAACCAGGTACAGCACGAGGTGGTGTTCGTCCAGCGCGTGGTAGCCAAAACCGTCACCGCCCACGCGCGCCGAGGGCTGGAAGTACCACTCCACGCGCACCGGCCCGCTGCGCAGCGGCTGTGGCAGCAGCGACTGCACGTAATGGCTGGCGCGCGACAGGTCGCGGTCGAGTTCTTCGCTTTGCGCCAGTTCGGCTTCGTCGCGGAATTCGTGCTTCAGCATCTGGCGGCCGACCTGCAGCACACCGCCGTGCGGCACGGTTTCGTGGGCAAAAACGCGCCGGCCATCGACAAAAGTGCCGTTGGTGGAGCCGCGGTCGCTGACCACCAGTTCGTCGCCGCGCAGCAGCACTTCGCAGTGCACGCCGGAGATTTCGGAATCCCGCAGGATCAGCTCGCACGGCGCGCGCCGGCCAATGCGCACCGGCGTACCCGCCACCAGGCGCAGGCGCTGCACAGCGCCGGTGTCGTCGGTGTAAACGAGGTAGTGCAGCCAGCCTGCACGCGTCAGCAGCTGCGGCAGGCCGCGCTTGGTGGTGCGGATCATCGTGCGCTCGCCGTCGTCGCCGGCGAACTCGGTGGGGTGCTCTTCGCCGGGCTTCAAGGTGTCACGCAAAGGGTCTCAGGCCGTGCGACAGGCTGTGTTGGAAGTGGACCAGTCAGCCAGCGCGCCGCCCAGTTGCGCGCCGCAGCGCACGGCGGTCATCTCGGCCACGATGGACAGCGCGATCTCTGGCGGCGTGCGCCCACCCAGGTTCAAGCCCACCGGGCCGCGCAGCGCCTGCACTTCCGTCAGGCTGACTTCAAAGTCCAGCAGGCGCTGGCGCCGCGTGTCGTTGTTGCGGCGCGAGCCGAGCGCGCCGACGTAGAACGCGGGTGTCTTCAGCGCCTCCATCAGCGCCAGGTCGTCGAGCTTGGGGTCGTGCGTGACGGCCACGACGGCGCTGTGCGCGTCGAGGTTCATCGCGATGACCAGGTCGTCGGGCATCTGGCGCGACAGCGTGACGCCTTCGATAGCGGCCCAGCCTTCGTGGTATTCCTCGCGCGGGTCGCACACCGTCACGCGGTAGTCCAGCATCACCGCCATGCTGGCCAGGTAGCGGCTGAGCTGGCCGCCACCGATGATCAGCAGCCGCAGCCGCGGGCCGTGTACGGTTTCCAGCGCGTTGCCGTCGAAGCGCACCAGGTCGCCTTCTTGTGACGGCGACAGCGCCACCATGCCGGTGGCCATTTCCAGCCGCCGGCGCACGACACGGTGCTCTTCGATTGATCCCAGCAGCTCGCGCAACTGGCTCTGCACGCCCAGCGGCTCCAGCACGATCTGCACCGTGCCACCACACGGCAGGCCGAAGCGTTGTGCTTCCTGGGCGGATGTGCCGTAGGTGGTGCTCTGCGGCAGGCGCGGCGCCAGTTCACCGCGCTTGACGCGGTCGATCAGGTCGTCCTCGATGCAGCCGCCCGACAGCGAACCGGCCACCTGGCCGTCGTCGCGGATGATCATCAGGCTGCCGGGCGGGCGCGGGCTGCTGCCCCAGGTGCGCACCACCGTGCCCATGACGACGCGGTGGCCACGGTTCATCCAGTCCATCGCGGTGCGGATGACTTCAACGTCCATGCTGTTCACAGGCAGGCTTTCAAACATCAAGGGTGGCTGAGCATGCCACAGCGCAACACGCGCCGCCGCACCGGGTTCGGAGGGTGGCGGGGTTTCAGGCCTGGCCCTTTCAGACTGCCTTCAGGGGCCCCTCACACCGAACAGTAGCGCTCCTGAATCTCGCGGTCAGCCAGCAGATCCGAGGCCCGCCCCTGGTGCACGATGGCGCCCTGGTCCAGGATGCAGGCGCGGTCGGAGATGGACAGCGCGCGCTCCACGTTCTGCTCCACCAGCAGGATCGTCGTGCCTTGTTTTTTCAGCCGCGCGAAGAGCCCGAACATCTCGTGTACCAGCAGCGGCATGATGCCTTCCGAAGGCTCGTCGAGCAGGATCAAACGCGGCCGCGCCATCAGCGCGCGCGCAATCGCCAGCATCTGCTGCTCACCGCCGGACAGCGAGGTGCCGTCCTGCTCCATGCGCTCGGCCAGTCGCGGGAATGTCTGCGCGATCTCGGCAATGCGCTCACGTTCGGCATGGCGGTCCTTGCCTGCAATGAGGCCCAGGCGCAGGTTCTCGCGCACCGTCAGGCCGGGCACGATGCGCCGCTCTTCGGGCACATAGGCCAGGCCCAGGTGGTAGCGCGTGTGCGCGGGCTGGGCGAGGATTTCCTGGCCGTCGAAAAGCACGGAGCCTGCGCGCTTGTGCATGAGGCCCATGATGGCGCGCAGCGTGCTCGTCTTGCCGGCGCCGTTGCGGCCCATCAGCGTGACGATCTCGCCGGCCTTGACCTCGAAACTGAGCCCCTGCACGACGTGGCTGCGGTCGTACCAGGCATTGAGGTTGTCGACTTTGAGCATCGCTTCAGTCCTGCCCGAGATAGACGCGCCGCACGTCGGCATTGGCCTTGATCTCGTCGGGCGTGCCTTCGGCCAGGAATTCGCCGTGGTGCAGCACCAGCAGGCGTTCACAAATGCCCATCACGAGCTTCATCTTGTGTTCGACCAGGATCACCGTGCGCTCTGCCGCCAGCGTGGTGATGAGGTCCATCATGATCCGCGTCTCTTCGGGCGACATGCCGGCGGTGGGCTCGTCCATCAGCAGCAGCACGGGGTCAGTGGCCAGTGCCATCGCCACTTCCAGCGCGCGCTGCTGGCCGTGCGCCAGGTCGGCGGCAGTCTTGCCGCGCAGGTCGGCCAGGCCGACGCGTTCCAGCAGCGCGTCAGCGCGCTCTGCCAGCTCGGTCATTGCCGCGCGCGGCTTGAAGAACTGGTAGCGCGCGCGGCGCATCTGTGCCGCCACGCGCACGTTTTCATGGGCGCTCAATTGCTTGAATACATTCGTGATCTGGAAGCTCTTGGCAATGCCGATGCGCGCGAATTCGTGCTGCGCCAGGCCGGTGATGTCGCGGCCCTGAAAGCGAAGTGTGCCGGCGCTGGGTGCAAAGGCGCCGCTGACGACGTTGAAGAAGGTGCTTTTTCCCGCGCCATTGGGGCCAATGATGGCGGCCAGCTTGCCGGCCTGGAACCTGGCGCTGACGCCATTCAGCGCCACAAACTTGCCGAAGCGTTTGCTGACCGACTGCACTTCCAGAATCGGCACGTCGTTCATGCCGCCCGCTCCAGCCGCTTCATCAGCGTGCCCCACACACCAGCCGGGAAGAAGAGCACGAAAACCATGAACACGGCGCCGACGATGGCCATCCAGTGCGTGGTCAGCGTAGTGGCCACGTCTTCCAGCGTCAGGAACAAGGCCGCGCCGATGAACGGCCCGAAGAAGGTGCCCATGCCGCCCAGCAGGCACATCATCACCGCCTGGCCCGACTGAAGGTAGTGCAGGCTGTCGATGGGCACCACGCTCAGGTGCAGCGCGCGCAGGCCGCCGGCCAGGCCGCAGACCGCCGCCGAGATCACGAACACCAGCAACTTGGTGCGCGCCACGTCATAGCCGCAGGCCGCCGCGCGTTGCTCGTTTTCACGCACGGCTTCGATGACGGCGCCGAAGGGCGACGCCAGCAGCCGCGACACAAGCCACAGCGCCAGCGCGACGAAGACA
>JANNGN010000080.1:0-19002 GCA_031403895.1 Rubrivivax sp.
GTGTCGTGGCGGACCATCACGAAATTGGCCATCGTGGGCGGGTCGCCGCCATTGCCGCTCTGTCCTGCGATGAGCACCGGCACCGTGGCGCCGGACGTGGCATCCACCACCCTCAGCGCACTGGCCTCGACCAGCGCGGCGTCGAGTTCGGTGCGATTGCCGGCCGCGCTGCTGAGATTCTTGTCGTCGGGCATCCAGTCGAAGTAATCGACCACGGTGCCTGGGCGCGAGCACAGGATCTCTTCGCCGAAGTCGTGCGCGAAGTCGTAGGCGTAGATCTGCGGCCGGCCGGCAAAACGCATGTGGCTGAAGGCGCCCATGTTGGCCTGGCCGGCAAAGAGCTGCTTGCCCTTTTCGTAGGGCAGCTTGTAGGGTGAGGCGCTGGCCGGCGGGTAGCCGCCGAAGTCGATGCGGGCCGGCGAGATGACGTTGCCGTTGGTGTCGAACTTGGGGTTGTAGCGGCCGCCGTCGCTGTCGCCTTCGCGGTGCTGGTATTCGAGCAGGTGGTAGTCGCGCAGGCCGCGCAAGGCACCGCGCCCGAGTTGTGCGGCAAACAGGCCACCGTGCAACTGGCGCGACAGTGCAAACGACACCAGCGTGCCCACGGCGCTGCCGATGGTGCTGAAGAGGGGCGCCAACAGCAGCCACCACAGGGCCTGGAACTTGTTCTTGCCGTCGAAGAAGGACAGCGGGAACGAGTAGTCGTCGCGCGACTTGGCCACCACCATCACGTACATCGCCAGGAAGCTGCCCAGCTGCGAGAAGGGCCCGCCGTGCTGCCAGTTGCAGGCCAGCTTCTCGCCGCTGACTTCAGGCTTCTGGTTCAGCAGCGTGAAGGTGCTGAGCACCAGGTCGTGACAGCGCGTCAGCCAGGTGTGGGCGTCCCAGGCCGTGAGCGCGTCGCCGCCCAGCAGCGTGAGCCAGTAGGTGAACTGGTTCTTGAAGGCGGCGTCGCTGTGGTGGCCTTGGATGGACCCGAAGATCACAGCCAGCCACGAAGGCAGCGGGCTGAAGAGGAACTTCGCGCCCAGGTTGGCGCCGGCTTCACGCGTGATGCGCGAAGGCAGCGGTTCGCCGAACCCCGCCGACACCGCCTTGCCCCAGTACCACAGCCACAGCGGGATGTTGGCGCCGTGTTCTCTACCGCCAGTGGCCATGTCGATCAGGTGCCACAGCCCCTTGCCGCCTTCCACCGCAGTGGCCGAGATGCGGGTCCAGATTTCCAGGAATTCGTTGGGGAAGATGCCAAAGGAAAAGCGCTCGGCGGGTTCACCCGTCAGCGGCCCCGAAAACGGCGGCATCTGGTGCCATTCGCAGGGTGTGGGCGAACGTGACAGCACCACGTCGTCGCCCGAGGCGCGGCGCAGCACCAGGCACTTGCGGTCCTTGCTGAGCCAGACTTCGTCGTGCGGAAAGCCGGGCACGGCGCCGAAGAAGAAGTTCTGGCGCTTCTCGGCATACAGCCACGACGCGTACCAGCAGAACGTGCCGTCTTCGCTGCGCGCGGGCCCGCCGGCAGGCACGGCGCGCGCGGCTGCGCGGGCCTGCGAAGCCCGCACCGCTGCACGGCCTGGGGCCGGCTTCGCGGCGCGACCCCGGGGCGCCTGGCGCGGCACGGCCTGCGCGGCGTCGGCCACGTCGGCAGCGGCGCGCAGCAGCGCCTGCAACTTGCCCACCATGCAGGCCAGGCGCTCGCGCAGCTTGTCCAGGCCGCCGCTGGCCAGCGCCGCCGAGATCACGCCGGCCAGGCGGTCGGCGTCCAGCCCCAGGCGCGGCATCTCGCTCGACAGGCCTTCAACGCGCAGCAGCAGGCAGGCCAGTGCGTGCGCGGTGGCGGCGGACGGGGCATCGAGTTCGCCGTGCAGTGCGTGCAAGCGGGTGCGCAGGTCGGCCAGCGTGGTGCGGATGTCGTCATGCAGCGCGTCCTGGCTGAGGCCCAGGGTGCCCGTGAGCAGCGCCGAAACCCGCTGCACGCCAGCGCGCACGCCCTCGGGCGACAGCGCCTGCGGCAAGGCCTGCAGCGCGCCCAGCGCGTCGGCCAGCGCACGCAGCAGCGCACCGGGTGAGTCGGTGGCGGCGCCGCTGCCCAGTTGCTGCAAAGGCGCGATCAGCGGGTTCAGCAAGGCCAGCAGTTCGGGGCCGATGCTCGCCATGCGCGGCTCCCAGCGCGCCAGCCAGCGTGTGCCCAGCGCCTCAGCAGCGCCAAGGGCCGCCGGTGCCAGGGCCTGGGCCAGTTGCGGCGACAGCAGCAGGCGCTGCACGAAGGCCATGACGTCGTCGTTGAGGTCGTCCCGGGCTTCGCGTGCCTGGCTTCGCGCCAGGGCCTGGGGTTGCAGGAGGATGGAGCCCAGCATGGTCTGCCCCTACAACGCCAGCCCGGCGCCGCTGCCGCCACCGCCGCCACCGCCGCCCGGTGCACTGCGCAGCAGTTCACCGTAGGGGCCATCGACGCGTGCGATCTGTGTACGCAGGTCGGCCGGCAGGCCCTGCAGCCAGTCGATGATGATCTGCACCGTGTCGGAGATGTCCAGCGCCCGCGCCAGCGGTTCCACCGTTTCGCGGTACTCGGCGTCCAGCGGCTCGAGCAGCAGCTTGTCGGGGTCCAGCGAGCCCAGCTTGGCCACCAGTTCGCGGTAGGCGGCGTCGAGCTGCCCGCGCAGCGCGGGTGGCAGCAGCGCGGTGAGCGACAGTTGCGCCAGCAGGCGGTCGCGCGCGGCTTCCAGCGGCGCTTGCAGGCTGCGCGGGTCGAGTACACGCAGTTCGTCGGTGAGCTGGAGGAAAACCGTATCGACCTCGCGCGTGTAGATGCCCAGGTCCAGCGTGGCCAGCCGCTGCTGCACAGCGGCCACGCTGGCCAGCAGATCGGCCAGGGCCTGTGGCGCGGCCAACAGATCGGCCAGCTTGGCGTCGAGTGCATCGACCAGCGCCTGCAAGGCCGCGGCGGCGGCATTGACGAGGGCAGCCATCGGCGCCAGGCTCTGCAGCAAACCCAGCAGCGCCACGCCCAACTGGCGCCGTACGGCTTCGTGCAGCCAGTCGCGCAGTGTGGCCGGGCCGCTGGGCAGCAGCGGGGCGTAGGGGCCGTCAGCCGCCGGGAAAGCGCTCGCCAGGTCGGAGAATTGCTGCGCCAGCGCTGTCTGGGCAGCGGCCAGCGCGCGCTCCAGCGCCGACAGGGCCTGCAGGCCCTCACTTGCACTGCGCGTGCCGGCTTCGGCCAGCCAGGCTGCCAGGCCGGGCAGGGCCGATGCGACGGCCGGGCTGGCCAGGCCGGCCTGAACGCGGCCGCGTGCCAGCGCCAGGCGTGTGAGGCGCTGTGCGGCGCCGGCCTGGTCCAGTGCGGCTGACAGGGGCGCACGCGCCGCTTCCCAATCGATGGCCAACCGGGCCGGGCGCGCCGCCAGCGCGGCCGCCCGCAGATCGACCAGCGCCGTGGCCAGCACGCCGGTGGCGTTGTCGGGCACTTTGGCCAGCACGGTGGCGAGCCAGGCTTCGAACTCGGCTTCGGCGTTGCCCAGCGCCGCCAGCTTTGCAGTCAGGTGGCGTGCCACGTCCAGCGCCGCATTCACCGTGGCGGTGAAGCCGGTGATGCGGCCCAGGGCGCCCTGCAGCGCCGTGGCCAGGTCGCCCACGGGCAGCGCGGTGGCGATCTGGGCCACGGCGGCCTCGACGGCCTGTTCGACCGGCGCCAGCAAGGTCGAGGGGCGAAGACGTTCGAGTTCGGCCAGCACCGCGCCGTGGACGCGCGCCGGTTCGGCCAGCAGACGGCCGATGTCCAGCTGCGCGGCCAGGCGCTTGCGCAACCCGGCCAGCGCACCGTCGCCCGCCGCCAGCCACTGCGTGGGCGCGAAGTCGTCGAGCTGCGACACGGCGCGGCGGAACGGGTCGGACAGCAGCGGCTGCAGCGCCGCGCGCGGGGAAAACGCCAGCAGCTTTTTGCGCGCCTGGTCGGGCAGCGTCTTCACCTGCTCCAGCAAGGCCAGCGGGCTGCCGGCGATCTGCGCGTCGAGCTCGGCCACCAGCGGGTCGGTCAGCGGCACCAGCGATTGCGGCAGCAGCTTCAGCGCTTCTGCAATCAGGCCCGGGCCCGGGTCCGGCAGGCTCGAGATGTCGATGCCGGCAAGCAGCGACTTCAACTCGCCGATCAAGGCGATGACCTGGTCGGCCACCGGCTCGAAAGACAGCGTGGTGATGGTCTGCGCGAGTGCTTCGAGCTGCTCGATGATTTCGCGCAGGCGCTGCACGGCCTGGTCCTGCAGCACTGTGCCCAGGGCGTCGATGGCTTCGCGCAGCGGCTGCGCCAGCGCTTCGGGGTCGATGCCGTCGATCAGCGTCGAGACCTCGTCGATGGCATCGCCCAGGGCCTGCGAGGCCGGTGCGAGCGCGGCGCCAACGCTGGCGCTGATCTGCGCCGTGGCGCCTTCGATCGCGGCGATGGCTTCATCGCGCACGGCGTCGAGGTCCAGGCCCGCCACCGCCGTGCGCGCCTGGCCGATGCTCTGCACGACCTGGGCCGAGAGCAGCGCCAGGCCCTGCTCGACCGAGTTCACGGCGCTGTCGGCAGCCGCCAGGGCATCGGTCAGCGGCTGGGTCGCGGCGCTGAGGTCAACCGCATCGAGCAGCGCTTCGAGCTGCGTGCGCAGCTGGTCGATCGTGCTGGTCAAGGGCGCAAAGGCATTGGCCGGCAAGGCCGGTACCTCGAAAGGCCCGATCGCGTCGGCCACGTCGGCCAGCGTCGCGCGTGGCTGCAGCAGCATCAGCAGGCGGCACAGGCTGGCGTCCAGCTCGGCGGGCAGGGCCGCCAGACCGGCCGTCAGTGCGCCTTGTTCGCCGGCAGCCGCCGCGAGCGCGGCGTTCTGCGCAAGGATGCCTGCGCGCGCGGCCTGCGCAGCCGCGAAGGCCGCCTGCAGCGCCACCGGGTTGGCCGGCGCCTGAATCTGCGTGGCCAGCGTTTCCAGTGCGGCTATGAAGGTCTCGGCGGCCGCGCCCAGGCCGGCAGCGGGCAGCGCATTCACCTGCGAAGCGGGCAGCGCAGCGGCAATGCGGCCGTTGCTGTGGGCCTGCACGATGCCGGTCAGCGTGGCCAATGTCTGGCCCAGTTCGGTGCGCACGGCCGTTGCCGAGGCGGCTTCCCAGCGCAGCAGCGTGTCCAGCGGGTCGCGGATGTCGTCCAGCAAGGGCAGTGAACTGACGGTGAAGTAGCCCGGGCGGAAGGTGCCCACGCGCTCGTGCAGCCAGTGCAACAGGCCGGGCACCGTGAGGTCGGCGGGCAGCTTGTCCAGCGTGGCCTTGGCGGCGCTCACCTGGGCCGGGCTCAGGGCACCGGTGGACGCAGGCGCTGGGGCCGGTGCGGGGGCCGGCCCTGGAGCGGGTGCCGGGGCGGGCCCGGGTGCCGGCCCTGGCGCGGGCGCAAATCCGGGCACGAGACCGCAGCTCCAATCGCTGGCCAGAAAGGTGCGCAGGGTCTCGATGCGGTCGAGCAGGGGTTTCACGGCGCCCAGCAACTCGCCTTGCAGGCGCTCTGGCAATGCACTCACATCGCCCGTCAGGCCGCTGACCAGCCCCCCGACGCCGCCGCTCAGCGATGGCAAGAGCCCGCTCAGGCCCTGGCCCAGCGAGCCGGCCAACGCCAGATCTGGCAGGCGCAGCCCCGACAGCCCGGCCAGCGCGCTGCCGAAATCACCCGGCGCGCCCTGGCCCAGTTTGCCGATGCTGGACGCCAGCCCGCCGTACTGCGCACCGGTGCCACCGGCGAGCCGCGCGAAATCGAGCCCGCCGACGGTCTGCTCGATCTGGCTGATGAGTCCGGGCATGGCCGTCTAGCCCAGCAGGTCGCGCAGACCGCCGCCGATGCTGCCGAGCTGGCCGATGGCCGGCCCGGCGCCATCGACGATGCCCGACAGCGCGGTGGTGGGGTCCGACAGGTCGGGCACGCTGCCCAGCGCGGCCAGCGCATCGAGCGCGCCCATGGCGGTGTCGAGCATGCCGGCGGCGGCGTCGAGCAGGCCGGTGTCGATGCCGTCGAGCAGGCCGCCCGGCGGCGGTGGCGGCGGGCTTTCGGACAGCCACACGCTGTAGTCGATCTGCCCCGGCGCGCTGGCTTCGGCCTGCACATGCAACTGCTGGAGCAGCACGTACTGGATGTCGGTGCCGGTGGCGATGTCGGAGGTGAAGGTCATGGGCGCGCCGGCCAGGTACTTCTCGCGCACGGCGGCGAGGAAGTCCAGGCCGGCCTGTTCTCCGAAGACCGAGCCCTCGACGACCACGCGCGTGGGCTGGCGGTTGAGGTCCTGGAACAGGCTGCCGGCGCGGCCGGGCACGGGCAGTTCGAGGAAGTCGCGCGTTTCCAGCGTCTCGAGCCGGGTGACGCGCGGCAGTTCGAAGTCGCCGAGCATGGGCGTCAGGCTCATCGCAGGTCCACGCCGCGCAGCCAGGCCTGGTCGAGCAGAGCGCGATGGAGTTCGTCCAGGGCTGCGTTGGCGTCGCCGCCACTGCCGGGCGGCGCGGCGCGCGGCGTTGGTGTGGCCGCCGTGTCGGTGGGGCTGCTCGCAGCCGGCGGCAGCAGGCGCATTGGTGCGCGGGGTGCGGCTGGCCTTGGCTGCACTGCGGCTTTGCCCGGTTTGCCACCCGGTGCGCTGCGGCTTCGGCGCGGGCCTGTGGTCAAGGCATCGACCAGCGCCGTGAGCATGCTGGACAGTTGCGTGCCCTGCGTGCCCTGCGGCCCGGCAGGGGCAGCGCCAGTGGCCCCTGGCGGCCGATTGCGCCGGGCTTGCGCAGCGGTGGGGCGGCGGGTTTGCTCGGCCGTTGCCATGCGCTGCAGCATCTCCCGCAGCCCGTTTGGCATGTTCGGGTTGAACAGCATGCCGGGATGCGGTACGGGTGAACCAAGATCCAGGCCACCCAGCATGCCCCCGGTAGCCTGCGCTGCAGGTTTGACGGTCTTCAACACTTGTCTGATCAAGGCGCCCGCAAGATCGGCGGGCACCGGCAGCAGTTGCTGCGCGAACGACGCTTGCTCATCGGCGACCTGTGCAGCGGCGCGAACTGCGGCTTGCATGACGGAGCCGTGGCGCTGGCCATTGCGATTGACCTTGGCAGCCTCGACCGCCTTCTGCACCGCACCCGTCAGGGCCGTTGTGGGGAATGCAAAACCTGCCAAACGGGTCACCCTTGTGGGGTCTGCGGCACCTTGCGCCCGTTTTTTGATAACGCTCGTACTCGTCCGGCCGGCCGTGCTCATGACTGGCTGAACGTCGGCCCCCAGCCCCGCCGACTGCGCCGTCGCAAAGGGCTGGAAGTTGGCGGACGCCGGCAAGGTATTCAGCCGCCCGGCGAGCGCCTGGACGACTTCGCTGATGCCACTGCCCAGCGCGGTGAAACGTTCATCCAGCCGCTGCAACGCATCGCGCCGGGCGCCGAAGGGCACCAGCATCGACGCCAGCGGATAGGGCGCCTGCTCAGGCATCGTCGCCGTCCCCGACTTCTTCGCGCAGCATCTGCAGGTGCAGCAGGATCTGCCCCAGCGTGAGTTCGCCGATCTGTTGCGGCGTCCAGCCGAAGCGCTGCGCCAGCACGTGCGCAGCACGCGCGATGGGCTGTTCGGCGGCGTTATCAAGCGCTGCGGGCTCGATGGCCAGGCCGCTGACGCGGTTGACCTCGGCGAGCAGAAACTCCATCAGCCCGATGGGCAGTGCGTTGACCTGCGGCAGCGTCAGGTGCGGTTCTTCCAGCGACGTTTTAACCATCAGCGCGGCCACCAGGCTGTCGCTGTCGCGCGCGGCGCGGCTGACGAGCTGCAGGTCGGTGACTGTCAGCGGCCGCAAACGCACGCGGCCGGCAAAGCCTGGGCGTGACGGGTCGAGCAGCGCAGCCGGAATGTCCACCTCGAAGCGCAGCGTGCTGCCGGCCAGCAACTCGTCGGCGCTCAGGAAGGCAGAGGCCTGCGCCTGCGCGATACCTTCCATCACCGGCCTCAGGCGCGCTCGTCAGCCACGGTGGCGAAGAGCGCCTGGAAGCTGGCGCCCTCCATCACGAAATCGTCCTCGGGCATGCTCAGGTTCCACTGCTCGATCTTCACGCCGTGCAGCGTGATGGTGGAACGGGTGCCCGGCCGCGCCGCGTTTTCGCTCAGCAGCGTGATGTTGAAGCTGGGCTGCGGCCACGAACTGCGCGGGCGCTGCGTGCTGGCTTCGCCCAGCAGCAGCGACAGCAGCGCGCCGTTGACGTAGGCACGGTCGAACTTGCCGCGCACGCTGACGTTGCCGCTGCGCAGCTCGGTGGCGTAACGCTGGCCGATTTCATGGAAGGGCCGGATGGCCGAGCTGATCTCGACCGTGACGCCGGTGACGCGGCCGACCTGCACGAGGTCGTTGGCTTCGATCACGGCACCGGCGGCGGCGCCCTCGGGGCCATCGCCGTCGGCGGACAGCAGCAGGGAGCCGTCGGCCCCGGTATAGACATTGGTATTGGCGGCGGTCGGCATGCGCGGTCTCCTTCGCAGCGGTGGTTCAGGACAGCGCCAGCGTGACGCGGATGTAGTCGATGCTGAACGTGGGCTGCAGCGCCACGTTCACGACGCAGCGGCTGGCGATCTCGTCGGCACGCGTGGCGGTGACTTCGAGCTGGTAGCCGGTGAGCGCCTCGTCGATGACCATGGTGGTGAGGAAGCCGTCGAGCGAACTCTGCAGCGCCGAGCGCACACGCTGGTTGTTCAGCTTGCCGATGAAGGGGTTGGCCACCTGGCGGATGCCGGCCTTGGCAAAGTCAACGATGCGCCGCGTGGTGATCTGCGCAAACGCGGCGCCCTCGGTGGTGATGCCGCGCACGACGCGGATGCCCTGGCGGTCTTCCAGCGGCAGCACGTTGCCCTGCAGCAGGTCCTTGATCTCGCCGTAGCTGTAGCGCGTGGCCAGCTCGCCGATGCCGGGCAGCACCTTGTTGGTGGGGCTGCTCTGCGGTGCCAGCGCGGCGATCAGCCCGGCCACTGCTGCGGCGGTGTAGCTGGCGGGCAGGGTGGCGAGGTCACCGACTTCGGGGTCGAGAGCGCGCACCGCCGGGGCCGCCAGGATGACACGCTTGTTGGCGCTGACCTGGGCCTTGATGGCAGTGGTGTCGGCACCGTCGGCACCGATGACGGCGATCATGTCGCGGCCGTTGTTCTCGGCCGTTTCCAGCGCCGTCTGCAAGGCGGTCTTGGCGTTGGCCGTGCTCATCTCGGGCACGACGAGGATGTTCACGTCCTCCTTGAGCAACTCGGTCAACGCGGCGGCCACTTGCACCAGCGTGGCCGGTGCGGGCAGGCCGTGGGCGTACACCGTGCGCGCGCCGTTGCCAAACAGCAGCGTCAGACCACGCGCGAGGTTCATGGTGTCGGTGTCGGCCGGGCCGGTGCGTGCGGTCTTGTAGAAGCGTTGGGCTTCTTCGATGCTGCCCAGGATGTGCGTAGCCCCCAGCGCATTGGCCGGCCCCCCGGCTGCCGCCACGGCCGTGCCGACGATGCCGACGTTGCCGAAGCTCACGCCCTTGGGCGCTATGAGCCCTTCGGACAGGACCCGGATGAAGGTACCGGGGACGATCTGCTCAGCAAACGCTTCTTCCATCGCGCGCTCCTTCCCCGCTCAGGGGTCTCGGGTTCAGATGAGTTCCAGCAGGCGGCCTGACTGGAAACGGGCCGTGTTGTTGCCATGGGTCAGCAGGCCGATTTCGCCGCCGGTCTGCACATCGGTCTGCGCCACCAGCGTGCGGCGTTCGTCGAGTTCGGCGATCAGCTGGCCGTCGCAGCACACCAGCACCAGGCGCTGGGCCCGGCTGGTGCTGAAGCCCGCAGCGGCCGTCGCCAGCACCTGCCACCCCGCGGGCTGGCGGCGGCCAAAGAGGTGGTAGCCGTTGCGTTGCGAGGCCAGGAAGAAGAAAAAGTCATCGGCTGCGCGACGCTTGAACACCAGGCCCACGCCGTCTTCACTGGTGGAGCTGAAAGTGATGCTGGCGACGAAGCGCGCCAGGCTCAGCGCCACGCCACCGGGCCGCCACAACAACTGCGCGCCGGCTTTCTGCGCGTCGCTCAGGTCCAGCGGGCCGCCGACAGTGTTGGCGGTCTGCACCAGCGACGCGGGTGGCGTGGTGTTCAGCGACCAGGCGGCCGGCGGTGCTGCGTCGGGGTCGGTGAAGGCAAAGAAATCGGCCAGCGGCGCCGGCTGCAGGCCCAGCGCCGCACCAGCGAAATCGGCCACGCTGCGGGTGCGGTAGGGCGTGAGGTTATTGAAAGTCTCCAGCGCCAGCGTGTCGATGGTGCCTTCGCCGGCCAGGGGCACCTGCACGTATTCGAAGTCGATCTCGAAGGCCAGCGCGCGGCCGCTGGCGCTTTCGGCGCTGCGGATGCGGTGAATGCCGCGCTGCACGAATTCGGCACGCGTGTGGGTGAGGATCTGCCCGGTCAGCGTGGCGGCGTAACCCTGCGCCGTGCTGTCGCTGCCGCCGGTGACGGAGACGGCCACCCGGGCCGCGATACGCCGGCCTTGCAGCACCGCATCGGGTGCCCGGTGGTTGCCGATGAAACCGCCCAGGCCGAGGGAGCGCACGGCCTGTGGCAGCACCCGAACGTCACGCGTCAAGCCAGCCGGCACGCCAGCGGGAAGCAAGCCGGTAACGGCTGTTTCCAACGCGACAAGTGCTTCGGCGGCAACGGCATCGGCCATCTGGGGAACCCTGAATTGCAAGGAAGTGGCGCAGTGTCAAACCGGCCCTGCGCTGCGGCCATCCCTAGATTCGTCGCTTTGCGGCCCTTGGGGTACGGGTTCCTGGATTGCCGCGACGAGCTTTGTCCATCAGCGCACCCACACCGAATACGCCGTTGTCGAAGGCACCCTGCTCATCGATGCGCTGGCCGCCGCTGCCGCCGCCGCTGGCCAGCCGGCGCTGGCCATCACCGATCTCAGCAGCCTCTTCGTCGCCGTCAAGTTCTGCAACGCCTGCCGCAACGTGGCTGTCAAGCCGCGCATCGGCGTGGATGTGTTTGTCCAACCCCTGGCGGCGAGAAGTTGCCCAGCCGCCTGCTGCTGCTGCTGGTGGAGGTGGTGGTGGTGCAGAACAGCCCGGGCTACTTGCACCAACCTGCGGCGCATCAAGCGCTTCATGCCGGAGCAGCATTTCAAGACTGCGGCGCAGAAGGCCGAGCTGTTTGCCGATGTGCTGCCCTCGGTGCAGGTCAACACAATGGAAATCGCGCGCCGCTGCAGCCTGATGCTGGTGTTGGGCAAGCCGCAACTGCCCGACTTTTCGACGCCGCTGGTGGAAGCTGGCGCGCCGGCTGGACGCATGCCAATCGAGGCCTGTTTCTGCAAGGCATCGCACGAGGGGCTTGAGAAGCGGCTCGTCGCGCTGTTCCCCAACCCCGCCAAACGCGAGCAGGACCGCCCGCGCTGCGTCGAGCGCCTGCAATTTGAGCTGAACACCCTTGTGGATATGGGCTTCCCGGGCTGCTTTCCCAGCGTCTCGGACTTCACCGTCCGGGCCAAGGAGAACGGCTGCGCGGTGGGACCGGCACGCGGTTGCGGCGCGGGTTCGCGGGTGGCCTGCGCGCTGCCCTTGCGCGACCCAGTGGCCGCAGTCGGGAACGCTGCCGCCGACGAAGTTTCAGGCCACGCCGCCGCAGCGATTGCTGTGCCGTGCGCGTCTTTCAGCGCATGCGCGGTCTCACGCCGATGGCATGCCTGCAGTTGCGGGGGAATCAGGCCCGCCATGATTTCGGGGGGGGATTGCTATTCAGAGACACGCCGAAACACGGTCGTGGTGGCAAGCGGGCGAATCATCAGGTCGTCGATGCACACCATGTCCCCGATGCATCTCCATGAAAGTGGCTGACCGTACGGGCTGCGCGTCCGCGTGGCGCAAGGCGTGTTCGAGGTCGAAGAGTGGTCGAGCTTTATCGAAGGACGTGCTCACGAGGTCGAGCATCGCAGGCGTGACAAAGCGAGCGTTGGCGGTAGCGTTGGCGGTACCGATGGCGGTACCGATGGCGAGGGGTTTGAACATGGTCTGGGCTGCGGTTGAGGTGTTGGAGGTTTCCGGCGCTCGACGATTCGCGTCAGCGCCGGGACACCGCACTTGGACTGACGCCGTGCTGACGTATCCGCTACCGCCAAACGAACAAGACCACGAACGTGAATTGACAAGTGATGGCGGAAGGCACGCCGGAGGCAGTGGATCACCTCGAAGGCAGGGTTGCGCGCGGGTTTGCGAGCTCGCTGTGAATCAGCTGCGAGTTTTCTGCAATGGTTCCGCGCCGCAGCGGCGGCGACAATGACAACCCTCGTCCCGTCGCCCCGGAGTCCCGACCATGCGCATCGCCCCCCTCGCATTCCTCGCCATCGCCAGCCTGGTGGCTGCCTCGGCCTCGGCCCAGGTCGTGTTGACCGCCTCGTCGTGGCTACCGCCCAGCCACGTGTTGACCGAAACGCAGAAGGAGTGGTGCGGCCAGCTCGAGCAGAAGACCGGCGGCAAGATCAAGTGCAATCTGCTGCCGCGCGGCGTGGCTGCGGCACCCGCCACTTTCGACGCCGTGCGCAATGGCTTGGCCGACATTTCCTTCACCGTACACGGCTACACGCCGGGGCGCTTCATCACCACGCAGGCGGCCGAATTTCCATTCCTCGGCAACAACTCCGAGCCAGTCTCGGTGGCCTTTCAGCGCCTGTATGCCAAGACCCCGGCAATGGCCGACGAGCACAAGGGCGTGAAGGTCATCGCCGTTTTCACGCACGGCCCGGGCATCGTCTTCAACACCAAGCGGCCCATCAACAAGGCAGAAGATTTGCAGGGCCTGAAGTGGCGCGTGGGTGGCGGCATGGTCAATGAAATCGGCAAGGCGCTGGGCATGAACGTCACCCTCAAGCCAGCGCCCGAGAGCTACGAACTGCTGTCCAGCGGCGTCATGGACGGCACGCTGTTCCCGGCCGAAAGCGTGGAGAGTTTCAAGATCGACAAGGTCATCAAATACGGCACCACCTTCCCGGGTGGCCTGTACAACACGAGCTTCGTTTTCATGATGAACCAGGCCAAGTACGACGCGCTGGCGCCCGATGTGAAGAAGGCGGTGGACGAGTTGTCGGGTGAAGTCGCAGCACGCCTGTTCGGCAAGGGCTGGGACAAGGTTGACCGCCGCGGCCTGGCCTTCATGCAGGCCAATGGTGTGCAGATCACCAAGGCCGACGCGGCCTTCGTCAAGCAGATCGCTGACAAGACCGAGCCGCTGGTGGACGCATGGGCAAAAGCGGCCGAGGCCAAAGGCATGAAAGAGCCGAAGAAGGCGTTGGCTGCTTTCAGGGCCGACATCGCCAAGCTGCAGTAAGCGCGGCTTGAAGAAGCTGCTGGTGTCGCTGTGCGGCCTGCTGGCCGCGCTGGCGCTGTTCGGCATCATGGGCCTGACCTTTGTCGATGTGATGGGGCGCAAGTTCTTCAGCGGCTCGGTGCCGGGCGCTTTGGAACTGACCGAACTGCTGATGGTGGTGGTGATCTTCACCAGCCTGCCGCTGGTGGCGCTGGCCGGTGAACATGTGGTGTTTGACTCGGCCGACCGCCTGCTGCCACCCTGGCTGCAACGTGCCCAGCAGGGCCTGATGGAACTGTTCAGCGTTGGCGCAATGGCCGGGCTGGCCTGGCTGATGTGGGTCAAGGCGGGGCAGCTCAGCGAATACGGCGACACCACATCGCAGCTCAAGCTGCCGCTGGGCGTCTTCGTCTATGTGATGAGCGCGCTGCTGGCGCTGGCGGCGCTGGCGCATGCGATGGTGTTGCTGCGGCCGGTGGCCGTACACCACGCCGGCGTGCCCGACGAGGTCACGCCTTCATGAGCCCACCGGCTCTGCCGAGGGCGAATTCCCGCTTGGCGGCCGCAAGCCGCAGGGTGCACCAGTGACTGATGCACTGCTGGGCTTTGCGGTCGTGTTCGTGCTGGCACTGTTGCGCATGCCGCTGGCCTTTGCGATGGGCGCGGTGGGCTTCGTCGGTCTGGGCCTGATGCGCGGCTGGGCGCCGACGGCGGCGAATGCCGCGCAGGTGGTCTTCGACACCGGCTTTGCCTACACGTTGAGCGTGGTGCCCCTCTTCATCCTGATGGGCAACCTGGTGGCGCGCGCCGGCCTGGCGCATGAGCTGTTCCGCGCCGCGCACGCCTTCATCGGCCACCTGCGCGGTGGCCTGGCGCATGCCACGGTGCTGGCCTGCGCCGGCTTTGGCGCCATCTGCGGCAGCAGCATCGCCACCGCCGCGACGATGAGCAAGGTGGCCTACCCGCCGATGAAGAAACTGGGCTATGCCGATTACCTGAGCACCGGCGTCATCGCCGCCGGCGGCACGCTGGGCATCATGATTCCGCCGAGCACGATCATGGTCATCTACGGCATCGTCACCGAGACCCACATCGGCAAGCTCTTTGCCGCTGGCGTGTTGCCCGGGCTGGTCTGCGCCGGGCTGCTGATGATGGGCGTTAGCTGGATCGTCATCCGCGACCCCGCAGCCGGCCCCGCCGGCGAGCGCGCCAGCGCGGCCGAGCGCTGGGCCGCGCTGCGCGGCATCTGGGGCGTGGTGCTGCTGGTCATCGTGGTGCTGGGCGGCATCTATGGCGGCTTCTTCACCGCCACCGAAGGCGCGGGCATTGGCGCCTTCGGTGCCTTCTTGTTCGCGCTGTTCCGCCGCACGCTGACGCTGCCGGTGCTGCGCGACGTGCTGATCGAGAGCGCGCGCACGACCGCGATGCTCTTCACGATCCTCATCGCGGCGCAGATTTTTTCCAGCTTCGTCAACCACACGACGATGCCCAGCGATCTGAAGGGGTGGATCCTGCACCAGGGCTTCACGCCGCTGATGGTGGTGGGCGCCATGATGGTGATCTACGTCGTGCTGGGCACGATCATGGAAGAGTTGAGCATGGTGCTGCTGACCATCCCGGTGTTCTTCCCCATCGTCACCGGTCTGGGCTTCGACCCGGTGTGGTTCGGCGTGCTGATCGTGCTGGTGGTGCAGGTGGGCCTGATCTCGCCGCCGGTGGGCATGAACATGTTCGTGATGAACGCGCTGCTCAAGGACGTGCCGCTGATGGCCATCTTCCGCGGCAGCGCCATCTTCTGCCTGCCGCTGGCGGTGGGGCTGGTGCTGGTGCTGTTCTTTCCTCAGCTGGCGCTGTGGCTGCCGGGTTTCATGAAATAGCGCTTCAAGCGCCAGCCCAGCAACACGGCCATCACCGCGGCGTAAACCGACCATTCCGCAAAGTCGTTCTTGCCAGCGCGCATCCAGAAGAAGTGCAGCAGCGCGAGCAAAGCCACCGCATACACGCTGCGGTGCAGGGCCTGCCAGCGCTTGGCGCCCAGCGCCTTGATGGCGCGGTTGAACGAGGTCGCTGCCAACAGCATCATCAGCAGCAGCGCGGCCGTGCCAACCAGGATGAAGGGGCGCTTCGGGATGTCGTTCAGGATGGCCGTTATGTCGAAGCCCATGTCGAGCCAGGCGAAGCACAGGAAGTGCACGACGCCATAGAAGAAGGTGAACAGGCCCAGCATGCGCCGCAGGCGCGCGAGTGCGCTCCAGCCGGTGAGCTGCCGCAGCGGCGTGATGGTCAGCGTCAGGCACAGGAAGCGCAGCGTCCAGTCGCCGCTGCTGCGGATCAGCGCTTCGGCCGGGTTGGCGCCCAGCGTGTTGGCGATGGCGCCGTAGAGCAGCCACGCGAAGGGCACGAGCGCCGCTGCAAAGAGCAGCGGCTTGGTTTCGCGCCGCAGCAGCCAGCGGTTCACGGCGCTGACGGGGCGCCCGGACAGGCGCTCAGAAGAAACGCTTGAGGTCCAGGCCGGCATAGAGCTGCCCCACTTGCGGCTCGTAGCCGTTGAACATCAGGGTCGGCCGCTTCTTGGCAAAGAGGCCGTCTTCACCGATGCGGCGTTCAGTGGCCTGGCTCCAGCGCGGATGGTCCACCTGCGGATTCACGTTGGAATAGAAGCCGTATTCGCTGCGCGCGGCTTCTTCCCAGCTGGTCTTGGGTTGTTTGTCCACGAAGCGGATCTTGACGATCGACTTGCCACTCTTGAAGCCGTATTTCCACGGCACCACCAGGCGCACCGGGGCCCCGTTCTGGTTCGGCAGGACTTCGCCGTACATGCCGAAGCTGAGCAAAGTCAGCGGGTGCATCGCTTCGTCCAGGCGCAGGCCTTCGAGGTAGGGCCAGTCGAGCACGCTCGAGTTCAAGCCCGGCATCTGCGCCTTGTCGGCCAGGGTCACGAACTGCACGAACTTGGCGTTGCCGGTGGGTTCGACGCGCTTGATCAGATCAGCCAGCGAATAGCCAACCCAGGGGATCACCATCGACCAGCCCTCCACACAGCGCAGGCGGTAGATGCGTTCTTCCATGGCGCTGAGTTTCATCAGTGCGTCGATGTCGTAGGTACCTGGCTTCTTGACTTCGCCTTCGACCGCCACCGTCCACGGCCGCAGTTTCAGCGTGCCGGCGGCACGCGCGGGGTCGGACTTGTCGGTGCCGAATTCGTAGAAATTGTTGTAGCTGCTGGCGTCGGCATAGGGCGTGACCTTGTCCATCGTCAAGGCGCCAGCCACGGCGCTGCGCGCGCCCGGCAGCAGCGCATGTTTGCCGGGCCGGGCGGTCTGCGCCAACGCAGGCAGGGTCAACGCTGCCGTGCCGGCGGCCAGGCCTTGAAGCCACTGCCGTCGCGCCTGGTAAATGCGCTGCGGCGTGATTTCTGAGGCAACAGCGTGGTTATGGCCGTGGTTCTTGAGGAAGAGCATCGATGCCTCGTGTGGGGTGTCAACACAGTGTCGACGGGTGCTGGAGCTTCTTACATTGCATACGCATCCGGCGCGGCCCTGGATTCCAGGCGCGGGGTAAAGCGAGAAGGCCAATGCGAGCAGGCCGGGGCGCCTGACAGTGGCCATGACAGCGCCAATGAAAAAAGGCCGGTGCAAGACCGGCCCGTTGGCAGTGGTTTGAGGCGCGCGCAGGCCGTCAGCGCAGTCCGGCCACGTAGTCGGCCACGGCCTTCATTTCGCGCTCGTTCATCTTGTTGGCGATGGTCGTCATCTGCGGATTGTTGCCACGCACGCCCGAGCGGAAGGCCAGCAGTTGCGCTTCGGCGTAGTCGGCATGCTGGCCACTCAGGCGCGGGTACTGCGCAGGGATGCCGGCGCCATTGGGGCTGTGGCAGCCAGAGCACGCGGGCACGGCTTTCGACGCAATGCCGCCGCGGTAGATCTGCTCACCCAGCGAGACCGTTTCCTTGAGCTTCGCAAAGCCGGGCTTGGTCGTCTTGGTGGCGTAAAACGCCGCCACCTGTTTCATGTCGTCTTCGGACAGCGTGGCAGCCATGCCCGTCATCACCGCGTTCTTGCGCTTGCCGCTCTTGAATTCGATCAGCTGCTTGACCAGGTATTCCGGGTGTTGGCCTTGCAGGATCGGGTTCGCCGGCGAGCCGCGCGAACCGTCTGCCGTGTGGCAGGCCAGGCAGGTGGCGCTGAGCTGCGCGCCCTTCGCCGCATCCGGCTTGAAAGCCGCAGTCTTGGCTTCGTTGGCGAAGGTGGTGCTGACTGCCACAGAGAACAGGGCCATCAGGGTCAAGGCAACGGGCGACTTCATGCGGGGAGCTTTCAAACGGGTTTTGCACGGGACTTAACTTTGGAATTTTACAATGCACCATGACAACCTCACTCCCGGCCCCTTCAGGTGCCCCGTCAACCGCGCCAACGCCGCCGGTTGCTGCGGAAAAAACCGCCCTGGCATGGACCCACAGTGCCCGCTTCCTGACCACCGCCAGCAAGCTTGACCAGCTGCCCGCCGGTGAACTTCCCGAGATCGCCTTCGTCGGTCGCAGCAACGCCGGCAAGTCCACCGCCATCAACCGCCTGGCGCAGCAGAAGAGGCTGGCCTTCGCGTCGCGCACGCCGGGGCGCACGCAACACATCAACTTGTTCGAGGTCGGCCCCAAGGACAGGCCGGACGCGCTCTTTGCCGACCTGCCGGGCTATGGCTACGCGGCGGTCGAGCGCTCGGCCAAGCTGCGTTGGCAGGAGGTGATGTCCGACTACCTGCAGCTGCGCCGCAACCTGCACGGCGTGGTGCTGATGATCGATTCACGCTTGGGCTTCACGCCGCTGGACCGCCGCCTGCTGGCGCTGCTGGCGCCGCGGCTGGCGAATGGCGAAGTGCGGCTGCTGGCGCTGCTGACCTAGTCCGACAAGCTCAACCGCAGCGAAACCCAGGCGGCAGTGCGTGCCGCCGAGGACGTGCTGGCGGAAGTCAGCACCGAAAACGCCGACATCGGCGTGACCGCTTTTTCTGCGTTGTCGCGCGCGGGCCTGGGTGACGTGGCGCAGGCGATTCATGGCTGGACGCACCCGAAGCAGCCGACATGACGCAGCCGAGATGAAGCAGCCAACATGACACGGCCAAAATGACAAAGCCCACATGACGCAGCCGATCCGCCACTTCGACCTCACGCTTTCAAACGGCATCACGCTGGCCTGCCGCGCGGCCGGCGTCGGGCCCGTGCGGGTCATGCTGCTGCACGGCTTTCCGGACGCGGCCTTTGTCTGGGACGAGGTGATGCAGCGCGTGGCACCGCGCGCCGCTTGCGTGGCGCCCAACCTGCGCGGCTACATCGGTTCTTCTGCCCCGGCGGACGTTGCGGCCTACCGCGCCAAACACGTGGTGGGCGACATCGTGGCGGCCATCGAAGCACTCGGCGCACCGCTGGACCTGCTGGTGGCGCACGACTGGGGCGGTGCGCTGGCCTGGAACCTGGCGGCGCAGCGGCCGGACTTGCTGCGCCACTTGCTGATCATCAATTCCCCGCACCCCGCCACCTTCCTGCGCGAACTGCGCCACAACCCAGCCCAGCAGGCGGCCAGCGCCTACATGAATTTCCTTTGCCGGCCCGACGCCGAGGCACTGTTGGCCGAAGACGACTTCCGCCGCCTGTGGCCGTTCCTGCAAAGCGCCGCCTGGCTAACGCC
>JANNGN010000081.1:0-3329 GCA_031403895.1 Rubrivivax sp.
TTTAAGTGCCTTGGTCGCGCAGCAGCACGCTACCTCGGCCCCGAGTCATTTGGTTTTAGGACCACTGCGAATGACACGCAGCGGCACGATCCTATGTAGATGACCTCGCAGCTCTTGGTGTTGCCACCTTAAACCCAGCCCATAGGAGAACTGTTGCGAGGCTCACCGGTTTTAAGCGGCGAGGGCGTACGTTTGATCGTTCGCAGTTACTTTGTTTCCAGATGGATTAACGAGCTGACTGGTGCTCGGCATGCCCCGCGCCGACTTTGTACCCACGTCGAAGCCAGGTCGGACCCAAGCGCTGGAGTTTAGGCCAGATCGAGCCTTTGCAAGAGCGCGTTCGGATGCGCCAGCACGATATCGGCGCCCCACTGCGCCACCACGGCCTGCGGGCCCAGATAGCCCCAGCCTGCGGCCCAGGCTGCCATGCCCGCAGCGCGGGCAGCCTGCATGTCGCGCAGGTCGTCGCCGACATAGACGCAGTCGCCAGGCCGCAGGCCCATGCGCCGCGCAGCTTCGAGCAGTGAACCCGGGTGCGGTTTGGTGTAGGGCGTGCTGTCGCCGCCGACAAGCACCCGCGCGTGCGGCAGCAGGCCCAGCGCACGCGCCTGCGGTTCAGCAAATCGCAATGCCTTGTTGGTGACGATTCCCCACGGCAGCCTGTGCTGGGTCAGCGTATCGAGCAGGCTGTCGATGGCGTCGAACACCGTCGTCAGAAGCAACATGCGCGTCTCATAGCGCAGGTAGAACTCCGCACGCAGGCTCTCGTAGTGCAACTGTCCCGGTGCGCAGTTGAAAGCTGCACCCAGCATGCCACGAGCGCCTGAACCAGCATGCGGCCGAAGCACCGCATACGGCACGGGCGGCAAGCCGCGCGCAGCGAGCATGTCGTTAGCAGTGCCGGCCAGGTCGGGCGCACTGTCGATCAGGGTACCGTCCAGGTCGAACAGCACCGCCGCTGGCACCCGACTCAGCCCGGCTTGCGACACGCCAGCATGTAGTTGACGCTGGTGTTGCCCGACAACCAGTAGCGGCGCGTCAGCGGGTTGTATTCCATGCCACGGCTGGACAGCATCGTCAGGCCGCTGTCGCGGCACCAGCGAGCGAGTTCGCTTGGGCGGATGAAACGGGCGTACTCGTGGGTGCCACGCGGCAGCAGGCGCAGCAGGTATTCGGCACCCACGATCGCAAAGAGGAATGACTTTGGACTTCGGTTCAAGGTGCTGAAGAAGACCCAGCCACCGGGCCGCGCCAGCTGGGCGCAGGCGCGCACGACGGCAGCCGGATCGGGCACGTGTTCAAGCATCTCCATGCAGGTGACCACGTCGTAGCTGCCGGGCTGTTCGGCGGCCAGTGCTTCGGTGGCGACTTCACGGTAGTTGACGTTGCTCACACCCGACTCCAGCGCATGCAACCGTGCCACACCCAAAGGCCTGGCGGCGAGGTCGATGCCGGTGACCTGCGCCGCGCGCCGGGCCATGGCTTCAGTCAGGATGCCGCCGCCGCAGCCGACGTCCAGCACCTGCTTGCCGGGTAGGCCCGCAAGTTCATCGATCCATTGCAGCCGCAACGGATTGATCTGGTGCAGAGGCCGGAACTCGCTTTCCGGGTCCCACCAGCGATGGGCCAGTTCGCTGAACTTGGCCAGTTCCTGCGCATCGACATTGGACATGGCTTGATCGTAATCGCTGGACATAAAAAAACCCCGCCAGGGCGGGGTTTCTCGAAAGCAGACGCCGGACCGGTGGTCAGGCGTGCTGCGTCATGCGCATCACTTGCGAGTGCGCGTGCCCACCACTTCAACTTCAACGCGACGGTTCTTCGAGCGGCCTTCGGCGGTCTTGTTGTCGGCCACAGGCTGCGAGAAGCCCTTGCCTTCGGTGTAAACGCGGTTCGTTTCGATGCCCTTGCTGGTGAGGAATTTCTTCACCGATTCGGCACGGGCGATCGACAGCTTCTGGTTGTACGCAGCGCTGCCCACCGTGTCGGTGTGGCCGACGGCGATGATGACTTCCAGGTTCACGCCCTTGGTCTTGTCCACCAGATCAGCCAGCTTGGCTTGTGCGTCAGGCTTGAGCACCGACTTGCCGGTGTCGAAGAACGCATCAGCCGCGAAGGTGACCTTCTCGCTCACTGGCGCGGGCGGAGGCGGCGGGGGCGGGGGCGTGACCGGCCTGACGACAGGAGCGGGCACAACAGCAGCCGGCGGGGGCGGCGGCGGGGCGACGCGCGGCGCAGCCGGCGGGGGGGCCGGGGGCGGCGGCTTGATGGCGCCGTCGCACTCTTCAGCGGCGGTGGCTGGTGTCCAGCCGGAATCACGCCAGCAAAGTTCATTGGTGCCGTTTTTCCAAACGGTGCCGTCAGTAGCGCGCCAATTGTCGATCGACTTCGCCATCGTGCCGCCCGTGTGAGCGGCGGCGAAAGACGCGATCGGGGTGACCAATGCGGCTGATGCAAAGAGCACCGCCACCTTATTCAATTTCTTCATGATTCTCCTCTCGAGGAAAGCCGCAGGCGAGCCTGCGAAACGTCCAAAATGACAAGCGGGAAATTCGTCGAATATTTAGGGCAAATTCCCGCAGCCGCAGGCACTTACCACCGACGTGTCATTGTGCCATAGGGCGTCGGATGGACCGTATTTTGGGGCCTGAGCAAGGGCTGACCCGCCGGGCTGTTGCGCATCCGCGACAGGTCTGCCGACCGTAGAATCGTGTCCGATTCGCCGCTGTTCACCTCGCCACGCGGCCCTCTTCAACTCCCCCAATGCATGAGCTCCTTCGCCAAGGAAACACTTCCCACCAGCCTTGAAGAGGAGATGCGCCGCTCGTACCTCGACTACGCCATGAGCGTGATCGTGGGCCGCGCATTGCCCGACGCGCGTGACGGCTTGAAGCCCGTGCATCGGCGCGTGCTGTTCGCCATGCACGAGCTGTCCAACCACTGGAACCGGCCGTACAAAAAGAGCGCGCGCATCGTTGGCGACGTGATCGGCAAGTACCACCCGCACGGCGACACGGCGGTGTACGACACCATCGTGCGCATGGCGCAGGACTTCAGCCTGCGCCACATGCTGGTTGACGGCCAGGGCAACTTCGGCAGCGTCGATGGCGACAACGCGGCGGCCATGCGTTACACCGAAATTCGCCTGTCGAAGATCGCGCACGAGATGCTCGAAGACATCGACAAGGACACGGTCGATTTCGCGCCCAACTACGACGGCTCGGAGCGCGAGCCCACGGTGCTGCCAACGCGGCTGCCGAACCTGCTGATCAACGGCTCAACAGGCATCGCGGTGGGCATGGCCACCAACATCCCGCCGCACAACCTGA
>JANNGN010000082.1:0-2213 GCA_031403895.1 Rubrivivax sp.
CTTCGGCAAGGCGCGCAACGCGGCCTCGCTGTTCAGAATCTCACGCATGCGGTCCCACACGGGTCGCGCCTCGCTTGCGCGCAGCGCCAATCGCTCCTCCGCAGTGCTGGAGCGGGCTCAATCTTCCAGATCGTACAACTGTCGATAACACGCCAGCAGTTGCTGCGCGGTCAGCAGCGAGTACAGCTCGGATTCGTTGAACCACAGGCCCGGCAGTTCCTGGCGCACGCCGAGGCCGCCCGCAGCGCCAAAGCAGTAGCCGCGGGCGATGCGGTCGTACTCGATCGGCGCACCCATGCGGCTGCGCAGGTATTCGAGGTCGCGTTTGAGCGTCGCCGGCGAAACTTCCAGCTCATTGAGCAGGGTCTGGAAACTGACGTGCCCGCGCGAGCGGATCAGCGCCTCGATGCGGTACAGCCGCGCGGTGTTGTTGGCCACGGCTTTGCGCCCGCCCTCAGTTCAGGCCGACGACCTGGCCCTGCGCGTCGAGGTCGATGCGTTCGGCCGACGGCACCTTGGGCAGGCCGGGCATGGTCATGATGTCGCCGCACACCATGACGACAAATTCCGCACCGGCCGCCAGCCGCACTTCGCGCACCTCCAGCGTGTGGCCGCTGGGCGCGCCGCGCAGGGTGGGGTCGGTAGAAAAGCTGTACTGGGTCTTGGCGATGCACACCGGGTAGTGGCCGTAGCCACTGTCCTGCAGGCGCTGAATGTGGGCCCGCACCGCTGCGCTGGCATGAACCTCAGACGCGCCGTAGGTGCGCAGGGCAACAAGGCAGACTTTCTCCCACAGCGGGTCGGCGTCTTCATAGGCAAAGCGCAGCGTGCTCGGCGTGTCGCACAGGCGCACCACCTCATGCGCCAGTGCGGCCGCACCGGCACCGCCTTCGGCCCAGTGGCGCGCGGTAAGTACGGCCACGCCGCGCTGACTGACACGCTGGCGCAGCAGCGCGAGCTCGGCCTCGGTGTCGCTGGTGAAGTGGTTGATGGACACCACACACGGCACTCCGAAGACCTCTTGCAGGTTGTGCAGGTGGCGATCCAGGTTGGCCAGGCCTCGTCCCAGCGCGCCCAGGTCTTCAATGCCCAGCGCGGCCAGTTCCACACCGCCGTGGTACTTCAGCGCGCGCACCGTGGCCACCAACACCGCGCAGGCCGGCCGCAGGCCAGACTTGCGACACTTGATGTCGATGAACTTCTCGGCACCCAGGTCGGCGCCGAAGCCGGCTTCGGTGACCGCATAGTCCCCGAGCCGCAGCGCGGTGCGCGTGGCGATGATCGAATTGCAGCCGTGCGCGATGTTGGCAAAAGGCCCGCCATGCAGCAGCGCCGGGTTGTTTTCCAGTGTCTGCACCAGGTTCGGCGCGAGCGCATCCTTCAGCAGCACCGCCATCGCGCCGTGTACGCGCAGGTCGCACGCGCGCACGGGATGGCGCGTGCGCGTCTCGGCCACGACGATGCGGCCCAGGCGTTCCTTCAGGTCTTGCAGCGACGTTGACAGGCACAGGATGGCCATCACCTCGGACGCCACCACGATGTCGAAACCGTCCTGCCGCGGGTAGCCGTTGGTGACACCGCCCAGACCCACGGTGATCTGCCGCAGCGCGCGGTCATTCATGTCCATCACGCGGCGCCAGCTGATGCGTCGCACGTCGATGTCCAGCACGTTGCCGTGGTGGACATGGTTGTCCAGCGCCGCCGCCAGCAGGTTGTTGGCCAGCGCTATCGCATGGAAGTCGCCCGTGAAATGCAGGTTGATGTCTTCCATCGGCACCACCTGCGCGCGGCCGCCGCCAGTGGCGCCACCCTTCATGCCGAAGACCGGGCCGAGCGACGGTTCACGCAGCGCGATCACGGCCTTTTTGCCGATGTGGTTGAGCGCGTCGCCCAGGCCCACCGTGGTGGTGGTCTTGCCTTCGCCGGCCGGTGTGGGGCTGATGGCGGTCACCAGCACGAGCTTGCCTTCTGGCCGCCCGGCCAGCGACTCCACGAAGGGCAGCGCCAGCTTGGCCTTGTGGTGGCCATAAGGGACGACGTGTTCGTCGCTGATGCCCAGGCGGTCTTGCGCCAGTTCGGTGATGCGCCGCAGCCTGGCATGGCGCGCGATCTCGATGTCGCTTTGCATCTTGCTCTGAGGCAAATCAGTCTCCTGGGCACTGGGTGGCAGCCATGAAAAAACGCCCTGGCGAGGGCGTTTGTTCACTTGGCGG
>JANNGN010000083.1:0-3480 GCA_031403895.1 Rubrivivax sp.
GAACCTGATGATCTGGCTTGTGGTGGTGCGGCCGGTGACGCAACTGGCCGGCCTTGCAGACCGCGTCAGCCAGGGCGAGCTTGACGCGCCGGACTTCATCGTCAAGGGCAAGGACGAGATCGCGGCGCTGGCCGAGTCCTTCGCGCGCATGAAAGCCAGCGTGGTGCAGGCGATGAAGATGCTCGACAATTGAAGCGCAGCGAAACAGCCCCGTGAATCATCCAGAGCGTCTCGGCAAATACCAGATCACAGGCGTGCTCGGCGAGGGCGCGATGGGTGTGGTCTATCGCGGCTTTGACCCCGACATCCGGCGCGTCGTGGCGCTGAAGACGATCCGCAAGCAGCAGGGCGAGGCCGCGCAGGCCGCAGCGCAGAGCGCGGCGCGCTTCCGCAACGAAGCGCAGGCGGCGGGGCGGCTGCTGCACCCGGGCATCGTCGGCGTCTATGACTTCGGCGACGACGGCCGGGTGGCCTACATCGCGATGGAGTTTGTCGAAGGCCACACGCTGTCGCAGTACCTGGCGCAGAAGGTCAAGTTCAGCGAAGCCGATGTCGCCAGCCTGGCCGTGCAGTTGCTTGAAGCCTTGGCCCACGCGCATGAGCACGGCGTATGGCACCGCGACGTGAAGCCGTCGAACGTCATCATGACCAAGAGCGGGCGCATCAAGATCGCTGACTTCGGCATCGCGCGCACCGACACCACCGGCCTGACGATGGCCAACAGCGTGCTCGGCACGCCGATGTACATGGCGCCCGAGCAATTCATGGGGCTGCCCATCGACCACCGGGTGGATGTTTACAGCGCCGGTGTCGTGCTGTACCAGCTGCTGGCCGGCCGCGCGCCTTTCATCGGCCCGCATGAAGCGCTGATGTACAAAGTGGTCAACGAAGTGCCGGCACCGCCATCGACACAGGAAGGCGCGCCGCACGGCAGCCGTTTCGACGCCGTGGTGGCCGCCGCGCTGTCAAAAGACCCGCGTCAGCGGCACGCCAACGCCAGCGCTTTTCGCGACGCGGTGGTGGCTGCGCTGGGCCAGCCGGTGCCGTCGGCGGTGGCACGCGAAGCGGTCTTTGCAATGCCGATGCCTTCGGACTACGCGCCCACCGAACGCATCGTCAGCACGCAGCCCACCGACAGCGCCCCGCCCACCCACTGGGACCCCGCTGTGCTGGCCAAGGTCGAGCATGCCCTGGCACGCCACGTGGGCCCCCTGGCGGCCGTGCTCGTGCGGCGGGCGGCCAAGGAATGCCAGGACCTGCCGTCGCTGCAGGCGCGGCTGGCAGAGCAGATCACCAGCACGGCCGCGCGCGACGCGTTCCTGGGCCTGGGCTCCAAGGGCGGCACGGGTGCTCGCACAGGCGGCAGCACCGGTGGCGCGGGCGTCTCCGGGCGCGCGGGCGCACCATCAACCTTCACACCGACCGGCGGCACCTTTGCCGGTGCCACGCTGCCGGTGAACGAAGCGCTGATGGACCAGGCGCTGCGGTTGCTGTCGGTCCACCTGGGGCCGATCGCCCGCGTGGTGGTGAAGCGATCGGCCGAGCGCACGCGGCAGCGCGAAGCGTTTTTCACATTGCTGCTTGAAGCGGCGCCCGAGCCGGTGCGCGCCAAGTTGCTGGCCGATCTGCACAAGTTGCAGTAGAGCGCTGTTGCGCCCTGCCGCCGCTGCGACAATGCCGCACTCGCCGCATTGCGCAGCCCGGATCTGACCCCCGATGACCCCCGATGAGCCCGACAGCGATCGCACCCTGATCCAGCCGCCCGGTGCTGGCAGCGGCGCGGCGGGCTTCGACAAGACACAGGTCTATGGCGCCGCACCTGCTCCCACACCCACACCGCCACCACTGGCGGCCACCGTGCTGGTGCCGCCGCCCGCACCCGACATGGGCAACGGCCTGCCGATCGGCACCCGGCTTGGTGAATTCGAACTCATCAAGCTGCTGGGCGAAGGCGGCTTCGGCATCGTCTATCTGGCCACCGACCATTCGCTGCAGCGCCGCGTGGCGCTGAAGGAATACATGCCCAGTTCGCTGGCGGCGCGCGCCGGCGGCAGCCAGGTCCAGGTCAAGAGCGAGCGCTACCGCGAGACCTTCGAGGCCGGGCGCAAGAGCTTCATCAACGAAGCGCGCCTGCTGGCGCAGTTCGACCACCCTTCGCTGGTGAAGGTGTACCGCTTCTGGGAAGCCAACGGCACGGCCTACATGGTGATGCCGTTCTACGAAGGCAAGACGCTGCGCGACACGCTGCGCGCCAACCCGCGCAAGCCCGACGAAGCCTGGCTGCGCACCCTGCTGTTGCCGCTGACCGAAGCGCTGCAGGTGATCCACGCCGAGCAGTGCTATCACCGCGACATCGCGCCCGACAACGTCATGATGCTGGCCCCCAGTCAGCGCCCGCTGCTGCTGGACTTTGGCGCCGCGCGGCGCGTCATCGGCGACATGACGCAGGCGCTGACGGTGATCCTCAAGCCCGGCTACGCGCCTGTCGAGCAGTACGCTGAAATCCCGGGCATGAAGCAGGGCGCGTGGACCGATGTTTATGCACTCGCCGCCGTGGTGCATTACGCCATCACCGGCCGCACGCCGCCGCCGTCGGTGGGCCGGCTGCTGAACGACACCTACCAGCCGCTGGTAAAGGTGGCTGGTGGCCAGTACAGCGAAGGCTTCCTGGCCGCCATCGACCGTGCGCTGGTGGTGCGGCCCGAAGGCCGCACCCAGAGCGTGGCGCAGTTGCGCGACGAGATGGGCCTGATGGCGCCAGCGCCCGACGGCAAGACCCTGCGGCCACTGCCGTCCGAACACCTGGGCACCGAGCCCACGGTGCTGCTGGCCGCCTTGCCGCCGACACAAGCCTTCATGCCGACGCGTGTGGCCGCGCCGCCGCCCGCTGCGCCCACACCCGCACCCGCACCACCGATGGCGCCGGCCGTGGCGCCGCTGGCGGCCAAGGGCAACGGCACGATGATCGGCGTGGGTGTGGGCGTGCTGGTGCTGGGCGCGCTGGGGTTTGGCGGCTGGCGGATGATGGCTGCGCCAACGTCGGCGCCGTCGCCCGTGGTCGCTGCAGCACCGGCGACCGTGCCTTCACTGGCGCCGCTGCCAACGGCAACGCCAATTGCCGCGCCCGCCGCGCCGACCCGTTTCGAACCCGAGCGCGAGTTCGACCGCATCGTGCAAGCCCAGACCCCGGGCTTCGGTGTCAGCGCCGAGCCTGTGAAGGCCGAGGTGCGCATCAGCAAGCGCGACGAGTTCAAGTTTCGCGTAACAGCCGAACGTGACGGTTTTGTGTACGTGCTGGGCCAAAGCCCCGACGGTTCTTTGGCCCTCCTGGTGCCGAACAAGAATTCGCCCACGGTGCGGGTTCAAAAGGGCCAGACCTGGAACTTCCCGAGCAAGGACCGCTTCTTTCTCACCGCCACCGAGCCCGTGGGGACCTCGCGCATGGTGGTCATCGTGTCCGCGCAGAAGCGCAATTTCGAC
>JANNGN010000084.1:0-7481 GCA_031403895.1 Rubrivivax sp.
TCCGAGGCCGCGGTGCTGTCGCTCTGGTCGCTCCAGATCTCGGCCACGCCGATGGTGATGACGCCATGCCGCACGGGCACGAAGCTGCGGCTGTACACCTTGGGCGTGCTGCTGCCGTCGCCCTGGCGCACCTCGGCCGGCGCGCTTCCGCCTTGCGCCACATGGCGCGCCTGGTGCGAGCTGGCGGCGTCGGTGTCCTGCGGCTGCGGCACGGTGGCCACCGAATCGGAAACGAGTTGCAGGCCGCCCTGTGGGTCGTACAGTTTGAAGCGCACCAGGCCCGACATGGCGCGCAGCGAGGTCAGCACTTCCTGCGCCTTCGCCGAGGGCCGGTCGCCCAGAAAGACGAGGTCGAGGTCCGGCACCGTGGACGCCAACTGGCGCGCCCAGCTGCCGGCA
The DNA here is from genome assembly GCA_031403895.1 of Rubrivivax sp. Taxonomy (GTDB): domain Bacteria; phylum Pseudomonadota; class Gammaproteobacteria; order Burkholderiales; family Burkholderiaceae_C; genus Rubrivivax. Next base: position 400 of record JANNGN010000084.1, read on the forward strand.
GCGCGTTCGGTGACGGCGGCCATGTGGTGCTCGGCCACACGTTGCACCGCAGTGGCCACGCCCACGAGTGCGATCACGGCTGCGACCACGCTGGTCAGCCAGGCGGCGCGATGCGTGGTGTGCCAGAGCCGATGCAGGCTGGTGAACGCGCTGTTGAGGATGCCGCTCGACATGCCGCTCAACATGCCGGGTACCTGGCAACGCTGCCGACCAGCGTACACACGCGTGTGCGGCCCAGCACCTGCAGGTCCACGCGCAGCCGGCTGCCGCGCCGCGACTCGAAGGTGGCGCTGCCGGGCGCTTCGGCCCGGCCGCTGGCGGTCAGGTGCAGCGGCTGCCCCTGCAGCAGCCGCACGCCACTGTGGTCGCGTGGCCGCGCGCTGCGCAGTTCGCAGGCCTGGGCCTGGCCGCAGGGGCAGGCGGCCAGCGTGGCGACCGCCCAGCACCAGTTGTCGCCGCTGTCCATCACCACATGCACGGCGCGGCCCTGGCGTGCGGCTTCGAAGCGCGCTTCGTTGATGTCGGCCACCAGCGCCTCGGCGGCGCCGTACAGGCGTTGCTGGTCGAGCCGCGCGCCCAGCGTGGGCAAGGCGATGGCGCCCAGCACGGCCAGGATGGCGATGGCGATGCACAGCTCCAGCATCGTCAGGCCGCGCTGCGCCAACAGTGGCAGCCTGGGCTTCAGCGCTGCCTTCATCGCTGCCAACATCCGGCGTCGGGGCCGGTCTGCGCAAAACCGAGCCTGACCTGCAAGGTGATGGTGGCGCAGCCCGCGTCCTGCGCCTGCGCCCCGATGGCACGGGCGGTGGCGACATAGGCTTCAGGGCCAGACACTGCCAGGCTGATGGCATAGCGACCCTGCGGGCTGCGCGCCGAGCTGCCGAGCAGCGCGCCCAGTTCACCGGCGTACAGGCCGTGGGCGCTGCGGTGCTGCTCTTGGGCCATCTGCACGCGGGTCAGCGCCTGCACGGCGTCGATCCGGCCGGCGCGGAAGTCATGGCCGCGAAAGCTCGGCCAGGCCAGCGTGGCGAGGATCGCGACCACGGCGCAGACCATCACGGTTTCCACCAGCGTGAAGCCCGCTGCCGGTGCGGCCCAGGGTGGCGCGGTCCGGCCCATCGTCAGTCCAGCGCCAGCAGCCGGCGGCGCTTCTGGGTCTGGTCGATCCAGCGTTGCAGCACGCGTTCTGCGCTGCCGCTCAGGCGCTGCCACTCGCAACCCAGGCGCAGGCCGCTGTCGCCCAGGCCGAGTGAACTGATGTGCTGCAGCTGAAGGCTCACGACAAAGCGCGTGTCGCCGTCCAGCGCCACCGCCACTTCGCCCAGCAGCGTGCCGGCTTGCAGCGGCGGCACGTCCTGCGGGCACCACAGCGCGCAGCCGCCGATGCTCACGTCCAGCAGCCGCAGCGCAAGCTGCATGTCGGGCATGGCCGGGTGGTTGAAGTGGGCGCTTGGCGCAGTGCGGTCGGCGGGCCGCACGCGGAAGGCGCTGCGGCGCTGGAAGCGGTACAGCGCGGCCGGCATCAAGGCCTGCAGCGTGCTGGCCTGGCTGCCGCGCACGAGCACCACGCCGTGCAGTTCGAACTGCAGCTTGACGCTGTCCATGTAGGCCACCGCCACCACCTCGTCGGCTTCCACCAGGCGGCCCAGCGCCGGCAGGTCCGGGTCGGCACTGAAGCTCAGGCGAGCAGCCGCCACGTCCACCGCCCACAGCGTGGTGGTGAGCAGGCTGCCGTCGGGGCCGTTCAGGTTGACCGGCACCGGGCCGTCGCGCAACTGGCGCAGCAGCGCTAAGCAATCGTGCGGCCGCGTGACGCGAAAGGGCGCCCAGGGGTCGGCGCCGCCGGCGGCGTCCAGGGTAGCGGGTTGGGTGTGCTCGAACATGGCGTGGCGTGGCGTGGCTTGGCGTGGTGAGAGCCCGGGCCGCGTCAGTGCAGCGTCTTCCTGCGCCCGGCCAGCGTGTCGTCCAGGTCCTGCAGCCAGGGTTCGGCGAGGTGGCGGATCTCGGCGTCATTGACGAGGATGCGCTGCATGATGCGGGACTTGAGCCTGGCCACTTCATTCGCGCTGCCCTGCGGCATGTGCAGCGCCGACTGCGCGGTCCGCGCTGCAGGCGCGGTGCCGTCGCCGGGCTCCTGCGCGGCGTGCTTGAGCTGGCTGATGAGCAGCACGCAGGCGCCTTCGAGCTTGACCACTTCGTCCCAGTTGCCGGCGCGCGCGGCGCTCAGCATCTCGGCGCTGGCGCGTTCGATGGCTTCGTAGTAGCTCAGCAATTGCGGGTCCATCTGGGATCCTCGGTTGACCGCGATCGGGTTCATCAACGGCGGTCCTGCGTCGGCTGCATGGCGCGCGTGGCGGGTTCGATCGACATCCAGGCTTCGCGCAGCGGCTGCATCAGGCGCTGGCATTCGTCGAGCATGGCTTCGTCGTTGCGGATGTTGGCCAGCGTCAAACGCATCGACAGGTAGGTGTAGAGCTCGTCGAGATCGCGCGCCAGCGAGCCGCCGACTTTCAGGTCCAGGCCAGCGCGCAAGCCTTCTTCGACGATGCGCACGGCGCGTCCGAGGGCCATGCCCTTGGCTTCGATCTGGCCGCTGCGCATGGCGCCCCGGCCCTGGGCCAGGGCCTCCATGAAGCCGTCGAACAAGAGCGCGACCAGCTGGTGCGGGGTGGCGCCGGAGACGCCGGTCTCGACGCCGACCTGGCTGTACAGGTTGCCCGGCATGGCGCGGGACATGGAGCGGGGGGGATAGGGGCTTGCGAACATCGGTGGGGTGTCGCTGTGGGGGCTGGGATGCTTGTTTATCGGCCCCCCTGGTGGCCACTTGAGGCGCCGCAACCCGTGCTTGCGCCAGAGTTTCCGGGCGGCTTTTTCCTGCGCTTTTGCGCAGTCACCGGCCGCGCTCGAATCAGTTGCTGTTGTTCGTCCGGTTCAGCGCGTTCATCTGCTGCGTGACGTAGCTGGACAGCGCGTTGAGCTTGGACAGGTTGCCGTCCAGCACCGTGTACTGCGCCACCAGGCGGGCGCGGAAGCGCTCCACGCGGTCGCTCAGGTTGGCCTGGTCTTCGCCATTGCGCGTGATGCGCGTGCGCAGGCCTTCGGTGCGCGTGGTCAGGCTGCCGTCGCTGCCCAGCACCTGCGTCGCCAGGGTGGCGTAGCGGCGCGCGAAACCGTCGTTGGCGCTGTTGCCCACGTCGGCATTGGCGAAGGCCTTTTTCAGCTCGGTCAAGTTGGCGGTGGCGCTGTCGAGCTTGCTGCCATCGACCTTCAAGGTGCCGTCGCGCTGCACCTGCAGACCCACGTCAGACAAGCGGCCGAAAGTCGCCGACGCGCCCGATGCCACGTTGAGCAGGGTGCGCAACTGTCGCTGCAAGCCGGTGGCCGCGCTGTCGCCCTGCAGCGGGCCGCCGACCTTGGTGCCGGGGTCGTACTTGGTCTGGTCGGTGATGGCTTTGGACAGCGTGTTGTAGGCGTCGGCGAAGCCTTGAATGGCGGTCTTCACGGCCTCGCGGTCGCTGCTGACGGCGACATCGGCGCTGCTGACCTTGCGCAGGCGCAGCGTCATGCCGTCAATCACGCCGCTGAGTTCATTGCTGGCCGAGACCACGGCAATGCCGTTGACGGTGGCCTCGGCATTGCTGGCGGCCAGCTTCTGCTCCATCTGTGTGCTGCCGCCAGCGGGGTTGAAGGCGAAGCGCGACAGGCCGGCGGCGTCGGCGTTGTTGCCGTCGTCATCGGCCACGCTGAGGCGAAAGCCATTCTCGGCGCCGCTGCTGGAAGAGCGCAGTGAAAGCCGCGCTCCGCTGCTGTCGGTGACGATGCTGGCATTCACGCCGGCGCCCAGGCCGTTGATCTTGTCGCGCAGCGTCTGCAGCGTGTCGCTGGCGGTGATGGGCAGCGTCACGGGCGCGCGCCCCACCTGGGGCAGGAAGTTCATTGGCGGCAGATCCCACTGGCCGATGTCCAGCGTCAACGTGCCGCTGCCCACCAGCGCGCTGGCGTCGGCGTAAGGGCTGGTGGAGACCACCGTCTGGTTGGCGGCCAGCCTCTGCACGCTGACCGCGTAACTGCCAGCCGCTGCGGTGGAGCCGCCGACGACCGTGACTGCCGTGTCGTCGCTGCTGGTGGCGGTGGACTTGTTCCACAGGCTGTTGCCGGTCAGGTTGTTGGCGGCTGATTGCAGCGCGCCAAAGAGACTGCTGAGCTGGCCGTAGGAAGACACCTGCGTTTGCAGCGTGTTGGCTGCATTGCGCATCTGCACCAGCGGGCGGCTCTCCAGCGCCACGAGCTGGGTGACGATGCTGTTGATGTCCGCACCGCTGCCGATACCGAGGGAAGTGATGGCGGGCATGGTGTTCTCCAGATGCACAGCCGGGACGCCCGGCCAAAAAACAAGGGGCTCGGTGGGCCACCACTGCTGGCGACCCTCCTGAGCCCGTTATCGACTGCCAAGCGCCGGCACTTGAGGCCAGCCTGTGACGGTTTGTGCGCGTGGTCAGCGGCCCTCGCAGAGCTCGGGCCCGCTTCGCCGTCCAAGCCCGCGCAGGCGGGCTCGGAGCCGCGGCTCAGCGCTGCAATAGCGACAACACCTGCTGCGGCAGCTGATTCGCCTGCGCCACCATCGCGTTGCCCGCCTGCTGCAGGATCTGCGCGCGCGACAGGTTGGCGGTTTCCGCCGCGTAGTCGGCGTCCATGATGCGGCTGCGCGCGGCCGACTGGTTCTCGGTCGAGACCATCAGCGTCGAGACCACGTTCTCGAAGCGGTTCTGCACCGCGCCAAAGGTGGCGCGCTGGCTGTTGATGGCGTCGATGGCGGTGTCCAGGCTGGCGATGGCGCCCTGCGCGGTGGTGATGTCGGTGATCTGCAGCGTCGGCAGGTCGGTGCCGCTGATGATCGCCGTGCCCAGCGTAGCGGTGATGCTGGTGTTGGCCGACCAGTTGAAGGCGCTGACCGTGAGCTGGTCGATGTCGGTGTTGTTGTTGGCGCCAATCTGGAACACCGCGTTGTTGGTAGTGGCCAGGATGTTCTGGCCGTTGAACTGGGTGCCGCCCAGCGTGCGCGTGGCTTCCTGCGCCAGTTGCACGAATTCCTGGTTCAGGCTCAGGCGGTCGGCGGCGGTGTTGGTGCCGTTGGCCGACTGCACCGACAGTTCCCGCATGCGCTGGAAGAGTTCGTTGATCTTGCCCAGTGCGCCTTCGCCCACCTGCGCCATCGAGATGCCGTCGTTGGCATTGCGCATGGCCACGTTCATGCCGCGCACCTGGGTGTTCATGCGCTCTGCGATGGCCAGGCCGGCCGCGTCGTCCTTGGCGCTGTTGACGCGCAAGCCCGATGACAGGCGCTGCATCGAGGTGGCGAGTTGGCTTTGGCTCGTGCTCAGGTTGCGCTGGGCGTTGAGCGACACGAGATTGGTGTTGATCGTTTGGGGCACGGCGGCTCTCCTGAAAAAACGGCGGTCGGTTCGGTGGGCGATTCGCTCTGCCGAGGTGTCGAAACGCTGAAGGAGAGATTAGTGCCGGGCTTGAACCCCCGTTCGGTGGATAAGCGGGGGCAACGGCCGCCAGTTCGTGGCCCCAATAAAAAAGCCCACCGCGTGCGGTGGGCTCTTGAGTGCCAGCCCTTGCGGGGCGCTGGCAAGCGGTGGCGTTGAAGGTCAGCGCAGCAGCGCAAGGACTTGCTGCGGCAACTGGTTGGCCTGCGCCACCATCGCGTTACCGGCCTGCTGCAGGATGCTGGCGCGCGACAGGTTGGACGTCTCCGTCGCGTAGTCGGCATCCATGATGCGGCTGCGTGCAGCGCTCTGGTTTTCCACACCCACCATCAGTGTGGCAACGACGTTTTCGAAGCGGTTCTGCGCCGCACCGTAAGAGGCGCGCTGGCTGTTGACGGAATCGATCGCGGTGTCCAGCGTGGCAATCGCCGCCTGCGCCGTGGTGATGTCGGTGACCTGCTGTGTCGGCACGTCGGTGCCGGTGATGATGGCAGTGCCCAGCACGCCGGTGATGCCGGTGTTGGCAGCCCAGTTGAAGGCCGTGACCGTGATCTGGTCGATGTCGGTGCTGTTGTTGGCGCCGATCTGGAAGGTTGAACTGTTGGTCGTGGCCAGGATGTTCTGGCCGTTGAACTTGGTGCCACCCAGGGTGCGTGTGGCTTCCTGGGCCAGCTGCACAAATTCCTGGTTCACGCTGGCACGGTCGGCCACCGAGTTGGTGCCGTTGGCCGATTGCACGGCCAGTTCCCGCATGCGCTGAAACAGGTCGCCGACCTTGCCCAGCGCGCCTTCAGCGGTTTGCGACATCGAGATCGCGTCGTTGGCGTTGCGCACACCCACGTTCATGCCGCGCACCTGTGAGCCCATGCGTTCGGCGATCGCCAGGCCGGCGGCATCGTCTTTGGCGCTGTTGACACGCAGGCCCGACGACAGCCGTTGCATCGACGTGGCCAGGGAATTCTGGCTCGAACTCAAATTGCGCTGGGCATTGAGTGAGACCAGGTTGGTATTGATGGTCTGGGGCATGGAAATTCTCCAATCAGATTAAGTGACCACAGGCAAATGCCTGGCAAGCGCCGCCCGCCTTGTGTGAACGACACGCGGCGACTGCCTTGCAACTCTTTGGCTGCAACCCGTTTAGGGCAACAGCCTCGGAACTCGCCCGGGCACCTCAAAGCTGACAAGGCGGCCATCCCTGATGGATGGCGACTGCCTCACAGCCCGTTGTGGTCCGGACCCCGCACCCACCAGGTGGCAAGCGCGTTGAAGCCGTTTTCGTCGCGGCCCGGGAAACCTTTAGCCCTTTGCGCCAAACCGTTGCACATGGGTTGCGAAAGTAGGGGCCACAAAGGCCTCAATTCGCGGCCTGGCCGACGCGCGCTGACGGGATCATGTCCAGCATCCGCCGCTGTCCGCAACGGCGCCTTCACCAATGCTGAACCACACCTACACCCAGGGCCCACCATGACTGAACGCAGACTGCATATCGGCGGCAAACAGAAACGCGCGGGCTGGGAAATCCTGGACGTCAACCCCGGAGCGCACGTTGACCACCAGGGCAATGCCATCGACCTGTCGCAGTTTGCCGAC
>JANNGN010000085.1:0-9130 GCA_031403895.1 Rubrivivax sp.
ATGGAAAAGAGCCAGCGCGAGTACTACCTGAACGAGCAGGTGAAGGCGATCCAGAAGGAGCTTGGCGACGGCGAAGAAGGCGCCGACCTGGAAGAGCTGGAAAAGAAGATCAAGGCCGCGCGCATGAGCAAGGAAGCGCGCAAGAAGGCCGACAGCGAGTTGAAGAAGTTGAAGCTGATGTCGCCGATGTCGGCCGAAGCCACCGTGGTGCGCAACTTCATCGACACGCTGGTGGCGCTGCCCTGGGCCAAGAAGACGAAGATCAAGCACGACTTGGCTAACGCTGAACATGTGCTGAATGAAGACCACTTCGGACTTGAGAAAGTCAAGGACCGCATCCTTGAATATCTTGCCGTGCAGCAGCGCGTGGACAAGGTCAAGGCGCCGATCCTGTGCCTGGTCGGGCCGCCGGGTGTGGGTGTGGGCAAGACATCACTGGGCCTGTGCGTGGCGCGCGCCACCGGCCGCAAGTTCGTTCGCATGGCGCTGGGCGGCATGCGCGACGAGGCCGAGATTCGCGGTCACCGCCGCACCTACATCGGCAGCATGCCGGGCAAGGTGCTGCAGAGTTTGTCCAAGGTGGGGGTGCGCAACCCGCTGTTCCTGCTAGACGAGATCGACAAACTCGGCATGGACTTCCGCGGTGACCCGTCCTCGGCGTTGCTTGAAGTGCTGGACCCGGAGCAGAACCACACTTTCAGCGACCATTATGTCGAGGTCGATTTCGACCTGTCCGACGTGATGTTCGTGGCCACCAGCAATTCGATGAACATCCCGCCGGCCCTGCTGGACCGAATGGAAGTCATCCGCCTGGCCGGCTACACCGAAGACGAAAAACTCAATATCGCGCAGCGTTATCTGTTGCCGAAGCAGGAGAAGAACAACGGCGTGAAGGCCGGTGAGATGGAGATCACCGAATCCGCCCTGCGCGCCATCCTGCGCTACTACACGCGGGAAGCCGGTGTGCGTTCACTGGAACGCGAGATCGGCAAGATCTGCCGCAAGGTGGTCAAGGGCATCACGCTGAAGAAGTACGAGGGCAAAGTCGTCGTCACCGACGAGAACCTGAACGACTTCCTGGGCGTGCGCAAGTACGACTTCGGCCGCGCCGAAAAGAAGAACCAGATCGGGCAGGTGGTCGGCCTGGCGTGGACCGAAGTTTGCGGCGACTTGCTGACGATCGAAGCCGCCGTGATGCCGGGCAAGGGCACCATCACCCGCACCGGTTCACTCGGTGACGTGATGAAGGAGTCGGTCGAAGCTGCTCGCACGGTGGTGCGTTCACGTGCGCGTCGGCTGGGCATCAAGGACGAAGCGTTCGAGAAGCGCGACATCCACATCCACGTGCCCGACGGCGCCACGCCCAAGGATGGGCCGAGTGCCGGTGCGGCGATGACAACGGCGTTGGTGTCGGCGCTGTGCGGCATCCCGGTGCGCGCCGACGTGGCGATGACGGGCGAGATCACCTTGCGCGGTGAGGTCACGGCAATCGGCGGCCTGAAGGAGAAGCTGCTGGCGGCGCATAGGGGCGGTGTGAAGACGGTGCTGATCCCGGAAGAGAACGTCAAGGACTTGCAGGACATTCCCGAGAACGCCAAGAACAATCTCGAAATCGTGCCCGTGAAGTGGATCGACCAGGTTCTGGAACTGGCGCTTGAGCGCATGCACGTGCCGCTACCCGACGACGAGCCGGTGCTCGTGGCCCCCGATGCGACGAAGGTTGAGCCGGTGCCCGCTTTGGCCGCAGACGGGTTGCCACACTGATTTTTCGAAGGCTGGCGCAGACCGGCTATACTTTCGGGCTCGAAGCGTGCGATTCAGGGCATGCAATTTGATTCGAGAAACATGCGGGAATAGCTCAGTTGGTAGAGCGCAACCTTGCCAAGGTTGAGGTCGGGAGTTCGAGCCTCCTTTCCCGCTCCAGTTCCAGACCAGAAGGGAAGCCCAGGCTTCCCTTTCTTGCTAGAGTGAATGCGCGAAGTTCACAGCTTGATGGCAGCGGCGCGATAGCAAAGCGGTTATGCAACGGATTGCAAATCCGTCCAGTCCGGTTCGACTCCGGATCGCGCCTCCAGCATCCAAGTCCAGGGCCCATACCGGGCCCTGTTTCGTTTTCGGCGCCGATAATCGCGCGGCGCCCGGATGGCGAAACAGGCAGACGCAGCGGACTTAAAATCCGCCGCCCTCGAAACGGGGCATGCGGGTTCGAACCCCGCTCCGGGCACCAGCAACGCCAGACACAACACCTTCACCGGACGCTGCCCGACCATGCCCCTCTTTGCCCAAGACTCGCTGCAGGACGGTGTTGCCAAGCGCGAAGTCTTCGGCTGGGCGATGTACGACTTCGCCAATTCGGGCTACACCACGGTTGTCATGACGGCGGTCTTCAACGCCTACTTCGTGGGCGTGGTGGCCAACGGCGCCGACTGGGGCACGTTGGCCTGGACGCTGGCGCTCGGGCTGTCGAACGCGCTCGTGATGCTGACAATGCCGCTCATCGGTGCCTACGCTGATGCGCACGCCGCCAAGAAACGCTTGCTGATGCTCAGCACCGCCGGCTGCGTGCTGGCCACCGCGTTGTTGGCCGAAGTGGGCCGTGGCGACCTCTGGCTGGCGGTGGCGGCGATCGTGGTGTCGAACCTGTTCTATGCCTACGGTGAATCGTTGACGGCAGCCTTCCTGCCCGAACTGGCGCGGCGCGAAGCGATGGGCCGTGTCTCGGGCTGGGGCTGGAGCTTCGGCTACTTCGGCGGCATGCTGACGCTTGGCCTCAGCCTGGCCTACGTGCTGTGGGCGCAGGCACGCGGCCTGCCGGCGACACATTTCGTGCCAGTGACGATGCTCATCACGGCGACCATCTACGGGCTGGCTGCGCTGGTGACTTTCTGGCTGCTGAAGGAACGCGCAGTGGCGCAACCGCTGACTGCGCGTGGCGCGCAGCCCGGGCCTTGGCAGCGCCTGCTGCAGACTCGGCGCGAGGCCAGCCGCTACCAGGACTTTGCAACACTGCTGCTGTGCGCGCTGTTCTACCAGGCCGGCATTTCGGTGGTGATCGCGCTCGCGGCGGTGTACGCAGAGCAGGTGCTGGGCTTCAAGCAGACGCAGACCATGATGCTCGTCTTCCTGGTCAATATCGCCGCCGCCGTGGGTGCCTTCGCCTTCGGCCATTGGCAGGACCGCATCGGCCATCGCCGGGCCCTGACGATCACGCTGTGGGGCTGGATCTTGATGACCGTGCTGGCGGTGCTGGCCACCAGCGCGCCGCTGTTCTGGGTGGCCGCCGTGCTGGCCGGTCTGTGCATGGGCAGCAGCCAGTCGGCCGGGCGTGCGATGGCGGGCCTGTTTGCGCCAGCCGACCGCTTGGCCGAGTTCTTCGGCCTGTGGACCTTTGCGCTGCGGCTGTCGGCCATCGTCGGCCCCATCACCTATGGCCTCGTGACGCTGGCGACGGCGGGCAACCACCGCATCGCCATCTTCAGCACGGGCCTGTTTTTTGTGCTGGGCCTGATCGTGTTGCGCCGGGTGGACATGGCGCGTGGCATGGCGGCGGCGGGCGAAACGAAAGAAAAATAATACGATCGTTCCATGCTGCAGGTTGAACGGCCGTGCGCCCGCATGCGACGCCTAGAATCTGCTGCCTTGCATTCACGTCAATTCGAGCCCAGGAGCGTTACTCATGAAGGTGCTGGTCCCCGTCAAGCGGGTGGTTGACTACAACGTCAAGGTGCGCGTCAAGAGCGACGGCACGTGTGTGGACATCGCCAACGTCAAGATGAGCATGAACCCCTTTGACGAGATTGCCGTCGAAGAAGCCGTGCGGTTGAAGGAGAAGGGCGTGGTCACCGAGATCATTGCTGTCTCTTGCGGCGTCACGCAATGCCAGGATACGCTGCGCACGGCGATGGCGATCGGCGCCGACCGCGCGATCCTGGTCGAATGTGCGGATGAGCTGCAGCCGCTGGCAGTGGCCAAGCTGCTGAAGGCACTGATCGACAAGGAACAACCGGGCCTCGTGATCCTGGGCAAGCAAGCGATTGACGACGACTGCAACCAGACGGGGCAGATGCTGGCCGCGCTGGCCGGCCTGCCGCAGGCCACGTTTGCGTCGAAGGTGGAAGTGGCCGATGGCCACGCCAGCGTCACCCGCGAAGTCGATGGCGGATCGGAAACGCTGAAGATCAAACTGCCCGCCGTCATCACGACTGACCTGCGCCTGAACGAGCCACGCTACGTCACGCTGCCCAACATCATGAAGGCGAAGAAGAAGCAGCTCGAAGTCTTCAAACCCGCCGATCTGGGTGTGGATGTGACGCCGCGCATCAAAACGCTGAAGGTCAGCGAACCGCCCAAACGCGGTGCCGGCATCAAGGTGCCTGATGTCGCCACACTCGTGGCCAAGCTGAAGAACGAAGCGAAGGTGATCTGACCATGGCCTGTCTCGTCATTGCTGAACACGACAATGTTTCCGTCCGGGGTGCAACCCTGAACACCGTCACTGCCGCACTCGACTGCGGCGGCGACGTGCATGTGCTGGTGGCCGGCGCCGGTGCGGCGGCAGCCGCTGCAGCCGCAGCGCAGATCGCTGGCGTGGCCAAGGTGCTGCACGCCGATGCGCCAGGCCTGAATCACGGCTTGGCTGAGACCGTGGCTGCACAGGTGGTCGCGGTTGCAAAGACCTACAGCCACATCCTCTTCCCCGCCACCGCCAGCGGCAAGAATGTGGCGCCGCGCGTGGCTGCACTGTTGGACGTGGCGCAGATCAGTGACGCCACCAAGATCATCAGCGCCGATACCTTCGAGCGCCCGATCTACGCCGGCAACGCCATCGCCACCGTGCAGAGCCTGGACGCCATCAAGGTGCTTACCGTGCGCACAACGGGCTTCGACCCCGCTGCTGCCACCGGCGGCAGTGCCGCAGTCGAAAGCCTGTCTGCCGTGGCCGACAGCAGCAACAGCACTTTCATAGGCAGCGAGATCGCCAAGAACGACAGGCCCGAACTGACGGCGGCGAAGATCATCGTCAGTGGTGGTCGCGCGTTAGGCAGCAGCGAAAAGTTCAATGAGGTGCTGACGCCGCTGGCCGACAAACTCGGCGCTGCGCTCGGCGCCAGCCGCGCTGCGGTGGACGCCGGCTACGCACCCAACGACTGGCAGGTGGGGCAGACCGGCAAGATCGTGGCGCCGCAGCTGTATGTCGCCATCGGCATCTCGGGTGCCATCCAGCACCTGGCCGGCATGAAGGACAGCAAGGTCATCGTGGCCATCAACAAGGACCCGGAGGCGCCGATCTTCAGCGTCGCCGACTACGGTCTGGAAGCTGACCTCTTCACCGCCGTGCCCGAGTTGATCAAATCGCTTTGATTCACGCAGCCTGAACAGGGCGCCCTTCGCGGCGCCCTTGTTGATTTGGAGACCACCCAATGAGCTACCGCGCCCCTGTCAAGGACATGCTCTTCGTGATGAAGGAGCTCGCCAATATCGACGCTGTTGCCGCGCTGCCTGGCTTTGAAGACGCAGGCTACGACACCGCAGAAGCGGTGCTGCACGAAAGCGCCAAGTTCAACGAAGGCGTGGTCGCGCCGCTGAACTGGGAAAGCGACAAGAACCCGTCGTCTTTCAACATGGGTGTGGTCACCACGACGGCCGGTTTCAAGGAAGCTTTCAAACAATACGCGCAAGGCGGCTGGCAGGGCCTGCAGCACCCCACGGCCTTCGGCGGCCAGGGCCTGCCGAAACTGATCCACGCCGCTTGCAGCGAGATGGTCAACAGCGCCTGCATGAGCTTTGCACTGTGCCCGCTGCTGACCGACGGCGCGGTGGAAGCGCTGCTGACCGCAGGCTCACCCGAGCAGCAGGCGGCCATCATCCCGAAGCTCATCGACGGCAGCTGGACCGGTTCGATGAACCTCACCGAGCCACAAGCCGGCAGCGACCTGAGCCTGGTGCGCACGCGCGCCGAGCCGCAGCCCGACGGCACCTTCAAGCTCTTCGGCACCAAGATCTACATCACCTACGGCGAGCACGACATGGCGGACAACATCGTCCACCTCGTGCTGGCGCGCGTGGTGGGCGCGCCCGAGGGCGTGAAGGGCATATCGCTCTTCATCTGCCACAAGATCCTTGCCGACGGCACGCGCAACGACGTGCACTGCGTCAGCATCGAACACAAGCTCGGCATCAAGGCCAGCCCGACGGCGGTGCTGCAATACGGTGACCACGGTGGCGCCGTGGCCACGCTCATTGGGCAAGAGAACCGCGGCCTGGAGACGATGTTCATCATGATGAACGCCGCCCGCTACGGCGTCGGCGTGCAAGGCATCGCGGTGGCGGAACGGGCCTACCAGAAGGCCGTGCAGTACGCGCGCGACCGCGTGCAGAGCCGGCCGGTGGACGGCTCCATCAACGCCGCCGCAGCCATCATCCACCACCCCGATGTGCGCCGCATGCTGATGACGATGCGCGCCCACACCGAAGGCTGCCGCGCGATGGCGCTGGTGGCGGCAGCGGCTTTCGACGCTGCGCATGCACACCCCGACGCGGACGTGAAAAAGCAGAACCAGGCCTTCTACGAATTCCTGGTGCCGCTGGTCAAGGGCCTGTCCACCGAGATGGCGCTCGACGTGGCCAGCCTGGGCGTGCAGGTACACGGCGGCATGGGCTACATCGAAGAGACGGGCGCTGCGCAATACCTGCGCGACGCCAGGATCCTGACCATCTACGAAGGAACCACCGCGATCCAGGCCAATGACCTCGTGGGCCGCAAGACGGCACGTGATGGCGGCGCCGTGGCGCGTGCCATCGCTTCGCAGATCGAAGCCACCGAAGCTGCGTTGGCCCAGCGCCGCAGCGTCGCCAGCCGCGCGATGCTGAAGCGCCTGACAGCGGGCCGTAAATCTTTCCTGGACGCTGTGGCCTTTGTCGCCGGCCAGTCGAAAGCGCAGCCCAACGCAGTATTCGCCGGCAGCGTGCCGTACTTGATGCTGGCCGGCACCGTGGTGGCAGGCTGGCAAATGGCGCGTGCGCTGATCGCCGCCGAAGACCGCCTGAAAGAAGGCGTGGACGCCGACTTCATGCGCGCCAAGATTGCCACCGCGCATTTCTACGCCGACCACATCCTCAACAAGGCACCTGGCCTGCGCGACAGCATCGTCGAAGGCGCCGATGCCGTCACCGCGCTTGCGCTGGAGTATTTCTGATGAACTTGACCCCAAGCTCACTTCGTTCGCTGCCCCCCGAGGGGGCCGCCGGCAACTTGGGGCGGCCCGGCGGCGCCTTGCCTCCTGTGCTGAAAAACCTGCCGCTGCCCATCTTCGGCGCACCCCTGTTCATCGTCAGCAATCCGAAGATGGTGATTGAGCAGTGCAAGGCCGGCGTCGTCGGCAGCATGCCGGCGCTGAATGCGCGCCCGGCCGCGCAGCTGGATGAATGGCTGGCCGAGATCACCGAAACGCTGAGCGCCTGGGACCGTGACCACCCCGACCAGAAGTCCGCCCCGTTCGCCATCAACCAGATCGTGCACAAGAGCAACGACCGGCTCGACCACGACATGCAGATCTGCGCCAAGTACCGCGTGCCCATCGTCATCACCTCGCTCGGCGCGCGCACCGACGTGAATGACGCCGTGCACGGCTGGGGCGGCGTGGTGCTGCACGACATCATCAACAACACGCACGCGAAGAAGGCCATCGAGAAGGGCGCCGACGGCCTGGTGGCGGTGGCCGCTGGTGCCGGTGGCCATGCGGGCGTGAAGAGCCCCTTCGCGCTGGTGCAGGAAATTCGCGAATGGTTCAGCGGCCCGCTGGCGCTGAGCGGCGCCATTTCCACCGGCGACGCGGTGCTGGCCTGCCTGGCCATGGGCGCAGATTTCGCCTATATCGGATCGGCCTTCATCGCCACCGTTGAGGCCCGCGCGTCGGACGCCTACAAGCAGTGCATCGTGGACAGCAACAGCGACGACATCGTCTATAGCAGCCTCTTCACCGGCGTACACGGCAACTACCTCAAGCCGAGTGTGCGCAACGCCGGCATGGACCCCGACAACCTGCCCGAGAGCGAGCCCACGAAGATGAACTTCAGCGGCGGCGAAGGCAGCAAGTCCAAGGCCTGGAAGGACATCTGGGGCTGCGGCCAGGGCATCGGTGCCGTCAAGGCCGTGGTGCCGGTGGCGCAGATGGTGGCGCGGTTGCGCGCCGAGATGTCGGCCGCTCGCGCGCGCCTGTCTTTGAACTCCAGCCTACCCGTCTGAAGGCCGTGGACGGCAACACCACGCTGGGCTACGCTGCACACATGAAACATCACAAAGTTCTCTTCGCGGCTGTGCTGGTGGCGGCACTGTCTGGCTGCAGTGGCATGCACATTGGCATCGGCCTTCCTATTGGCGGGTTTGGCGGTATCGGCGTCTCGGTGGGCAGCGACGGCCGCGTCGGCGGCAACGTGACGGTTGGCAACGGCGGCGTGGTGGTGGGTGCGGGTGGCACGGCGCAGTTGCCGCCCAAGTCGCCCAGGTCGCCCGACCCGATCGCGTCTGCGCCCGGTCGATGAGCGTGCTGCGCCAGGCCGTCGTCAACGCGCGCCTGTTCGACAGCGCCAGCGGCACGCTGCGCCCGCACAGCACCATCGTCATCGAAGGCGAGCGCATCACCGCCGTCACGCAAGAGCCACTGCGGGTGGACGACGCGACGGTTATCGACGCCGCTGGCTGCGTCGTGTTGCCGGGGCTGATCGATGCCCATGTCCACGTGGTGGCGGCGTCGCACGACCTGGTCGGGCTGGCGCTGCAACCGGCGTCGCTGGTCGGGGCAAAGGCCAGCCACATCATGCGCGGCATGCTGCAGCGCGGCTTCACCACCGTGCGCGACGCGGCCGGGGCGGACTTCGGCCTGCAGGAAGCGGTGGCGCGCGGCCTGTACGAAGGCCCGCGCCTCTTCATCGCGGGCTTTCCGATCAGCCAGACCGGTGGCCACGCCGACATGCGGCCCAAGGGTGTTGGCGGCGGGCGGTCGGGGTCCGGCATGTTCTGCAGTTGCGCCGGCTTCGGCCTGGTGGGTGCGATTGCCGACGGCGTCGGTGAAGTGCGACGCGCCGTGCGCGAACAGGTGCGCAACGGCGCCAACCACATCAAGATCATGGC
>JANNGN010000086.1:0-6255 GCA_031403895.1 Rubrivivax sp.
GCGGATGTTGCGGGCGACGGCGTCGGGGAACGGGATCACCAACAGGTTGTCGGCTGGCAGCAGCGCAGCCACCGGGCACCGTGAACGGCCAGATTCGCTTGACCGAACAGGGCGAAGTCATCGCGTCCAAATACGCCCACCCCGAAATCGGCCGCCGCAACCTGGAGACTCTTGTCGCAGCGACGCTGGAGGCCACGCTGCTGCACCCCACCAAGAGCGCGCCCAGGGCCTTTCTGGACGCGGCAGCGCAGATCAGCGAAGCCAGCTTCAACGCCTACCGCAAGCTCGTTTACGGCACGCCGGGCTTCACCGATTACTTCTTTGCCGCAACGCCGATCCGCGAGATTGCAGAACTCAACATCGGCTCGCGCCCGGCATCCAGAAAAGCCACACGCGCGATCGAAGACCTGCGCGCCATTCCCTGGAGCTTTTCGTGGGGCCAGTGCCGCATGGCGCTGCCCGGCTGGTGCGGTTTTGGCAGCGCGATTGAAGCCTTTTTAGCCGACGGCGACCGCGCGGCGCGGGTGGACCTGCTACAGCGCATGCACAAGCAGTGGCCCTTCTTCCGCACCCTGCTGTCGAACCTGGACATGGTGCTGGCCAAGAGCGACTTGCGCATCGCGGCGCGCTATGTGGAACTGGTGGAAGACAAGCCGCAGGCCAAACGCATCTTCGGCTTGCTGCGCGCGGAGTGGAAGCGGGTGGACGATGCGCTGTCGCTCATCACCGGCAACACCGAGCGGCTGCACGGCAACCCGGCGCTGGCACGCTCGATCGAACACCGCTTTCCGTACCTGGACCCGCTGAACCACCTGCAGGTGGAACTGCTGCGCCGCTACCGCAACCGGGCGCCCTCTTCAAACACGGGGGACGGGGTGGAACGCCTGCAGCGTGGCATCCACCTGTCGATCAACGGCATTGCGGCGGGGCTGCGAAACACGGGTTGAGCCGGGCGCTCAATCGTCGTCGCCAACCTCATCGTTGGTATCGGTCTCGACGCGGAAATCGTCGAAGGTCGCGCGCGCGCCCTGCCCGAATAGGCGGTTGGCCACGGGGATCGAAACCGACAGCTCGGGCGCCTCGGGGTGTTGGAACGGAAAGGCGTCGAGCAGGCTGAACAGCCCGTGCCCGATGGCGAAGCCAGAGATTTTCTGCGCCAGCCGCTCGCCGGGCCCCATCGACGGATAGATCCCCGTGTAGCGCGGACCCTGCACGTCCAAGGGCACGCCGACGTTGCGCACCTTCGAGATGCGCCGGCCATCCAGGAAAAACTCCACTGTGCCGTGTGTGCCCTTGCGCGTGAACTTGATCGCAACGCGGTGTGGCCCGGGGCCGATGTCCACTTCGTCGATGATCTGGGTGTACATCTTGTCGCGGCCCACGTAGCCCGGGTCGCCGGGGCTTGCATTGCCGGTGACCGATGACGGCAAACGCTCAATCAGCGTGAAGGCCTTGCTGCCTGAGATGAACCAGTCGAACAACTGGCCGGTGCTGAAGTCGATCATGTTCATGACCGCGCCAGCCTGCTGACCTTCCAGCGTGGCTTTGGCGTAGGGCGCGCCGCTCTGCACGTAGCTGCCCTGGATCACGCGCCCCGGCTGCGTGCCCGGTGTCTGGGCCTGGATCACCGACGAGAAGGTAATTGACCCGCGCGCGGGTGCCGCGAACGACTGCGTGCTGACGGCTATGTACTTGAGGTGGTCGAAGACGCTGAAGTCAAAGCCGACCGTGAAAGGCACCGCCGAGATCGAAAACTTGCCGCCAGCGAAGGACCGCGTGTCGCCGCCGGTGGACGCCATTTCTCCGAGCCCGTAGATGTTGGCCCACTTCATCGAATAGTCGACGATGGTGTAGCCGCCCGGCTTGCTGAAGCTGTCATAGACGATGACGGTGCGTTCGCCTCCAGCGTGCGCCGCGCTGACGGCCAGCAGGCTCAGCGCCGTGGCCACGGTGGCCAGGCCACTGCGAATTGGGAACATGGTTTCTCCTCTTGCGGGTGGGGAATCGGGCCTGCCGCTCCGCCTTGTCGACTGGTGATACCCGTTCATGAGGGGCCTGCAAATGTCAGTCTCGACTCTTGGCCTGTCAACCCCGGGACCCCTCCGTTTCGGGGGCAGTGTTCGCCCTAGACGCTGTGTCGACCGCGTCAACTTCCATGCGCCGCCAACGCCGAGCGCACCGCCGCCACTTGCCGTCGCGACACCGGCAGCCACTCGTTAAGCGGCGCAACAAAGACGGCCCAGCCGTCGGCTTCGCTGTCCTTGCCGACCCCACGCAGCTCCAGCGCACGAATGGCACGCACAGCCACCAGCGCATTGCGGTGGATGCGCACGAAAGAGTCGCCCAGGCGCAGTTCCAGATCGGACAGCGCATCGTCCAGCACATGGGTGTGGGCGGCGGTGCGCAGCGTGACGTACTTCTGCTCGGCCTTCAGGTAGAGCACCTCGCGCACCGGCAGGTGCAACACGCGCCCGCGGTCGCTGACGACGAGCACCGGGTCCGGTGCAGCAACCACGGCTGCGCCCGCCGTGGCAGCCAAACGCTGCTGCACACGTTGCAGCGCGGCCAGCAGCCTTTCGCGCCGCACCGGCTTGGTCAGGTAGTCCAGCGCTTCCAGCTCGAAGGCCTGCACCGCATGTTCTGCATGCGCGGTGACGAACACCACCGCCGGTGGTTGCGGCAGCGCCTTCAGCGCCGTGGCCAGGCGCAGCCCGTCGCGGCCGGGCAGGCCGATGTCGAGCAGCACCGCGTCAGCGCCCTGATCGCGCAGCGCGCGCAGCGCTTCATCGGCGTCGGCGGCTTCGGCGGTGATGTGCAGCGCAAGGCCTGGCGTGGTTTCCGCCAGGCCTTCGAGCAGGGTGCGCAGCCGCAGACGCGCCAATGCTTCGTCATCAACGATCAGCAGCTTCACGGCGCGGGCAGCACGATGCGGGCGTGGAACATCTCGCCGTGTTCACCCACGTCGCGCCAGACATCGCACTGCGCCGCCACGTCGTGCAGCAGGCGCAAGCGCTCGCGGATGTTGTGCAGCGCCATGCCGTGCCCTGGGTTGCTGGCGGCCTCTTCGGGGCCGGCCAGCGTGTTGCTCACCGTCACCACCACCTGGCCGCGCTGGCGCAGCGCATGTACGCGCACATGGCCGCCGCGCAGCGCCGGTTCGATGCCGTGGCGCACCGCGTTTTCCACCAGCGGCTGCAGCACCAGCGGCGGCACGCGCGCGCCGTACACACGCGGGTCGATGTCCCACTGCACCGCCAGCCGCGCCCCGAAGCGCACGGCTTCGATGGCGAGGTAGCGGCGCGCGAGTTCGATCTCGGCTTGCAGCGTCACTGAAGCGCCCACCTCGGCCAGCGCGACGCGAAAAAGCTCGGCCAGATCTTCGAGCACGCTTTCGGCGCGCGCCGGGTCCACCCGCACCAGCGCGATGGCAGTGTTCAGCGCGTTGAAGAGAAAGTGCGGGCGGATGCGCGACTGCAGTTCGGCCAGCCGCGCGCTGGCGTTGGCGGGCTGCCAGATGCGCGCACGCAGGTCGAGCCAGGCCCAGAGCACGCCGGCCATCGCCAGGCCGGCCAGCAGCGCGGCAACGCCGCGCAGCAGGCCATCGTCCACCAGCGCCGCCCAGGCCAGAGGCGCCCATGCCAGCAGCGCCGCCAGCGCGCCCAGCAGCAGCACGGCGCTTGCACGGGCCGCCGGCATCAAGGCCATCAGCGGCCGCTTGCAGGCGCACACCACCACCAGCCACAAGAGCGTGGCCGCCACGCCGCCAAAGGCCAGCGCGGCCTGCCGCGACAGCCACTGCGCCCCCGTGTCCGCACCGGCCAGCGCCACCAGCGCCAGCGCGGCCTGCACCAGCAGCACCGCGCGCAAGGCCAGCGCAGGGTGGCAGACGTCGAAGGCGGCGGCGGCCTCTGCGTCAAGCTGTGTACGCTCTTCGGCCAGCGGGTCGAACCGCGTCGGCGCGAAGCTGGAACTGGCGGCTGCATCCGCACGTGTGCTGTCGGGCCACAGGCTGGCCGGGCGCGTGCTGGCGGACGGCGGGGGCTGCGCAGGCGGGTCGGGCGGTGTCACGGCGGCGGCTTCATGTCGGGTCGGATAATACGAACTTAGCCTGCACCAGCGCCCACGCGCACACCACCGCATGTCGAACACCCCGTCCCACGATCCGCTGGCCAACAAGGGCCAGGCCTGGTCGGCGCTGTTCAGTGAACCGATGAGCGCGCTCGTGCAGCGCTACACCGCCAGCGTCGGCTTCGACCAGCGCCTGTGGCGCGCCGACATCGAAGGCAGCCTGGCGCACGCCGAGATGCTGTGTGTACAGGGCGTCATCGGCGCCGAGGATCTGCAGTCCATCCAGCGTGGTCTGGCTCAGATCGCGGCCGACATCGAAGGTGGCCGCTTCGAGTGGAAGCTGGAACTCGAAGATGTGCACCTGAACATCGAAGCGCGCTTGACAGCGCTGGTGGGCGATGCGGGCAAGCGCCTGCATACCGGCCGCAGCCGCAACGACCAGGTCGCCACCGACGTGCGGCTGTGGTTGCGCGGCGAAATCGACCAGCTAACTCCGCTGTTGACCGCCATGCAGCGTGCGCTGGTCGAACTGGCCGCCGAGCACACCGACACCGTGATGCCCGGCTACACCCACATGCAGGTGGCGCAGCCGGTGAGCTTTGCGCACCACCTGCTGGCCTATGTGGAGATGTTTGCGCGCGACGCCGAGCGCCTGCTCGACGTGCGCAAACGCGTCAACCAGCTACCGCTTGGCGCCGCCGCGCTGGCCGGCACCAGCTACCCGCTGGACCGCGAGCGCGTGGCGCGAACACTCGGCTTCGACGGCGTCTGCCAGAACAGCCTGGACGCGGTGAGCGACCGCGACTTCGCGCTCGAGTTCTGCGCCTTTGCGGCCATCTGCATGGTGCATGTGTCGCGCTTGAGTGAAGAGATCGTGCTCTGGATGAGCCAGAACTTCGGCTTCATCGACCTCGCCGACCGCTACTGCACGGGCAGTTCCATCATGCCGCAGAAGCGCAACCCCGATGTGGCCGAACTGGCGCGCGGAAAAAGCGGGCGCGTCGTCGGCCACCTGATGGCGCTGCTGACGCTGATGAAGGGCCAGCCGCTGACCTACAACAAGGACAACCAGGAAGACAAGGAGCCGCTCTTCGACACCGTGGACACGCTCGCTGGCACGCTGCGCATCATGGCCGAGATGGTGAGCGGGATTGTGGTGAAAGCAGAAGCCATGGAACGCGCTGCACTCAAAGGTTATGCCACCGCCACCGACCTGGCCGACTACCTGGTGAAGAAGGGCCTGCCATTTCGCGACGCGCATGAAACCGTGGCGCATGCGGTGAAGCTGGCGATCGGCCGTGGCGTTGATCTGGCAGACCTGCCGCTGGCCGAGTTGCAAGCGCTGCACCCGCAGATTGAAGCCGACGTGGCGCAGGTGCTGACGCTGCGCGGCTCGCTCAACGCGCGTGACGTGCTGGGGGGCACAGCGCCGGTGCAGGTGCGGCGGCAGATCGAGCGGCACCGGGCCCGGCTAACCACGCTTGCGATGCCCGGCGGCTGAAGTTCAGCCGTGCTGCGGCGCGCGCAGTACACGCGATTGGTCACTGAACCAGTGCAGCAGGATCAACGCTGCGGCGCTGCCGACCGGGAAGAGCAACACCGACAGCCCCACCCAGCCCGCAGCAGCGCGCCCCATGCGGCGCGCGCCGATGGCCAGAAAGACCCAGTGCAGCAACAGCGCCAGCGCCAGCGCCAAGCCCGTGGCCACGCTGCGAAGCGGCGTGGCGATGGTGCGTTCCACCAGCGGCGGCAGGAACATCGCAATGCACACCAGTGCCACCACGAACGCCAGCGTGGACGCGGTCAAGGCATTTTGTTCAGGGCTTTCGTTCAAGGACTTCTCCCGACGTGAAGGTGGGTGCCAGTGTAGGGCGCCTACCGCGCGCAATCGAGCGCGCAAGCGAGCACTGGCTTGGCACCCGGTCAGCGGAATTTGATGCGGGTGGCCTCCAGCGTGCGCCGGTCCGCCGCCAGCTCAGCGCGCACTTCCACGCTCGCGCCCAGCACCAGGTTGGCCAGCGTGCCGTTCTCGAAGCGCAGGCCAACGCGCGCCGTGCTCACCGTCACGCCGCGCAGCACGATGGTGGCCTGCGCCGGGTTGACAGCGCTGATGGCGCCAGTGAGTTCAAAGCCGCGGTCGCGCACCTCGTCGTCGCTGACGATTTCTACCTTGCTGGCGCGCAGGGT
>JANNGN010000087.1:0-4035 GCA_031403895.1 Rubrivivax sp.
CAGCAAGACCATCAAGCGTCCGATCAAGTGGACCGCTGACCGCAGTGAAGCGTTTTTGTCCGACGCCCACGGCCGGGATCACTTGACCACCGCCAAACTGGCGCTGGACAAGGATGGCAAGTTCATCGGCTTCAAGGTCGATACCACCGCCAACCTGGGCGCTTACTTGAGCACCTTTGGCAGCGCGGTGCCGACGATCCTGTACGCCACGCTGTTGGCCGGCCAGTACGCCACGCCGAAGATCGTGGTCACGGTGACGTCGGTGTTCACCAACACCTCACCGGTGGACGCCTACCGCGGCGCCGGCCGCCCCGAGGCCACCTACACGATCGAACGCATCGTGGAAACGGCAGCGCGTGAACTGGGCATCGACCCGGCCGAGTTGCGCCGCCGCAACTTCATCAAGACCTTCCCCTACGCCACGCCGGTAGGCCTGACGTACGACACCGGTGACTACGAAGCCACCATGTCCCGCGCCATCGAACTGGCCGAAGTCAGCGGCTTTGAAGCGCGCAAGGCGGCATCTGCGGCCAAGGGCCTGAAGCGCGGCATCGGCTACAGCGCCTACATCGAAGCCTGCGGCATTGCGCCCAGCAGCGTGGCGGGTGCGCTCGGCGCCCGCGCGGGCCTGTTCGAAGCCGGCGAAGTGCGTGTGCATCCGACGGGCAAAGTGACGGTCTTCACCGGCAGCCACAGCCACGGCCAGGGCCACGAAACCACGTTCGCGCAGGTGGTGGCCGACAAACTGGGCATCCCGCTCGAAGACATCAACATCGAGCACGGCGACACCGGCAAGATCCTGTTCGGCATGGGCACTTACGGCAGCCGTTCGCTGGCGGTCGGCGGCACGGCCATCGTGAAGGCGCTGGACAAGGTGATTGCCAAAGGCAAGAAGATCGCGGCGCACCTGATGGAGGCGGCCGACACCGACGTGCTGTTTGAAGACGGTGTCTTCAAGGTCGCCGGCACCGACAAGAGCGTGCCCTTTGCCAGCGTCAGCCTGACGGCCTACGTGCCGCACAACTTCCCGCATGACAAGCTGGAGCCGGGGCTGAACGAAAACGCCTTCTACGACCCCAGCAACTTCACCTACCCCGCAGGCACCTACATCTGCGAAGTGGAAATCGACCCGCAGACGGGCGTGGTGCGGGTGGACCGCTTCACCGCCTGCGACGACTTCGGCAACGTCATCAACCCGATGATCGTGCATGGCCAGGTACACGGCGGCGTGGCCCAGGGCCTCGGACAAGCACTGCTTGAAAACTGCGTCTATGACCCCGAAAGTGGCCAGTTGCTGACCGGCAGCTACATGGACTACGCCATGCCGCGCGCCGACGACTTCTGCAACTTCACCATCGAGACCGTCAAGGGCACACCCTGCACGCACAACCCGCTGGGGGTGAAGGGCTGCGGCGAAGCAGGTGCCATCGGCAGCCCGCCGGCGCTCATCAACGCCGTCTGCCATGCGCTGGGGGTGAAGGACATGCCGATGCCGGCTTCACCGCACAATGTGTGGAAAGCCATCCAGGCCAACCGCTGAAAGCAGAGCAACACACCATGCAAACATTCGCCTACTCCACACCGCCCTCGGTTGCCGAGGCTGCACGCACCGCGCTGCAGGCCGACGCCAAACTGATGGCCGGCGGCCAGACTCTGCTGCAGTCGATGAAGCTCGGGCTCATCGCACCGTCGGCGGTGATCGACATCTCCGGCATCGCTGAACTGAAGGGCATCACGGTGGCCGGTGGCAAGGTCACCATCGGCGCCGGCACCACGCACGCGGCGGTGGCCGCGTCGCACGATGTGCAAACCGCCATCCCCGCGCTGGCCGACCTGGCCGGCCACATCGGCGACCGCCAGGTGCGCAACCGCGGCACGATTGGTGGCAGCCTGGCCAACAACGACCCCGCCGCTTGCTACCCCGCCGCCGTGATGGGCCTGGGCGGCAGCGTGCAGACCAACAAACGCACGCTCACGGCAGAGCAATTCTTCACCGGCATGTTCACCACCGCACTGGACGACGGTGAAGTCATCACCTCGGTCAGCTTCCCGATTCCCGAGAAGGCGGGCTGGCAAAAGTTCAAGCAACCGGCCAGCCGCTTCAGCCTGGTGGGCGTGTTCGTCAGCAAGGGCCCTGCCGGCGTGCGCGTGGCGGTGACAGGCGCCGGTGCCGGCGGCGTGTTCCGCGCCACAGCGCTGGAAACGAAGCTGGCGGCCAACTGGTCGGCTGGCGCGCTCACAGGTGCCACCGTGAGTGCGGCCGAGCTGAACAGCGACCTGCACGGATCAGCCGAGTACCGCGCTGCACTGATCCCGGTGTTGGCCGGCAGAGCCGTCGGCTGACGATCTGTTCCATCCTGAAACGCCGCACGCTGCGTGCGGCGTTTTTGTTTGCTGATTCCACTCGGCCGAGAACGAAGTTGTGAGCACCGCCCTTCCCACCCTACCCCACACCGCCCTGCCCACGAGCATCGACGACACCGCTGCGCGTTTGCTGGCGCTGGACTACGTGCCCGAGCGGGCGCTGGCCACCACCGTCTATCTGGCGCTGAAGCTGCAGCGCCCGCTGTTCCTGGAAGGCGAGCCCGGCACCGGCAAGACCGAGATCGCCAAGACGCTGGCGGCCATGCTCGGCCGGCCATTGATCCGGCTGCAGTGCCACGAAGGGCTGGACCTGTCGGGGGCCGCCTATGAGTGGAATTACGCGCGGCAGATGCTGGAAATCCGCATGGCCGAGGCCGAAGCGAATTTGCAAGGAAAGGGCCGCGATCAACTCTCGCAAGAACTGTTCAGCGACCGCTTCCTGACCCGCCGCGCGCTGCTGCAAGCCATCGACCCCGCGCAACCGGTGCCACCTGTGCTGCTGATCGACGAACTCGACCGCGCCGATGAACCCTTCGAGGCCTTCCTGCTGGAAGTGCTGAGCGACTTCCAGATCACGATCCCCGAATACGGCACCGTCAAAGCCGTGACGCCACCGATCGTGGTGCTGACCAGCAACCGCACGCGCGAGATCCACGACGCCGTCAAGCGCCGCTGCCTGTACCCCTGGGTCGGCTTCCCCGACGCCGTGCGCGAAAAGGCCATCCTCGACAGGCGCGTGCCGGGCGCCCCGCAGAAGTTGTCGGCCGAGATCGTCGCCTTTGTGCAGAAGCTGCGTACGCTGGAGCTGTACAAACTGCCCGGCATCGCCGAGACCATCGAATGGACACGCGCGCTGATGGAGCTGGACGCGCTGGTGCTGGACCCCGAGACCATCAACCACACGCTCGGCGTGCTGCTGAAGTACCAGGACGACATCGCCAAGGTGCAAGGCAGCGAAGCGGCGCGGCTGCTGGAACAGGTGCGGCGTGAGTCGGAAGTGGCGCGCTGACAGCCCACAAGCCACGCGCATGAGCACGCCGGGCCGTTCCCAAGGCGAATACCGCAGTGCGCAGCACGGAGGTTGCCTGATGAGCCTCGCTTGGCCTGTCGATCCTGAACACCGACAATACGGCCCATGATCCGCACCGTGCAACGCGTTGCCTTGCAGCAGCACTCCGCCGGCGACCTGAGCTTCTGGCGATCCAGACCCATGGCAGAACGCATCGCCGCGGTCGAAGCGCTGCGCCTGCAGGCTGAAGGGTCTGGCGAACCAACCGATGCTCAACCCAGACTTCAAAGAGTTTGCCGAGTCACTCAACGCCAAGGGCGTTGAATACCTCGTCGTCGGGGGCTATGCGTTGGCAGCGCATGGGCACCCGCGCTACACGGGTGACATCGACTTCCGGGTCCGCCCCACGCCGGAAAACATGGCCCGCCTGCTGTCTGCACTGACCGCGTTCGGATTCGGGTCCTTCGGTTTGCGTGCCGAAGACTTCAGCGCCAATACGGTGGTGCAACTCGGCCAACCACCGCGCCGCATCGACCTGCTCACCGCCATCGATGGCGTGGCTTTCGACGACTGTTTCGGGCGGCGCGAAACGCCTGGCGCCAGTGGTCTTCAAGCCATCGGAACCCCCGCTCGATGAGCGGACCGGAATGTCCGTCGAGCAC
>JANNGN010000088.1:0-2139 GCA_031403895.1 Rubrivivax sp.
GGGCGTTCAGCGATCAGGCGTCGCGCGACCAGAACCCCAGCGCCCAGGTGTCGTTGTCCCACGCCGACAGCGGTGCATTGAGCTTGCTCGCGATGCCACGCGGGCGCGGCCGCGCGAACAGCGGGATGACGTGGAAGTCACCGACCACCAGGTCGTTCATCTTGATGAACATCGCCGCCCGCTTGACCGGGTCGAACTCGACTTGCGCCGCCTTGAAGGTGGCGTCGTACTCGGCGTTGCTCCAGCGCACCAGGTTGCGGCTGGACCACTTGTTGGCCTTCTGCGAGATCTGATCGGTGGTGAACTGCTCCATGAAGATCTGCGGGTCGGGCTGCGTCATCGTGGTCGTGTACATCTGCATGTCGGACCAGAACTTCTGGTACGTGTCCGGGTTAGCCACGTCGCTGCCGAAGAACACGGCCGCTGTCACGCTCTTCAGTTCGAGGTCGATGCCGGCCTTGGTGCAGGCGTCCTTGATGATCGCCTGCGTTTTCTGGCGCGGCTGGCTGACGGAGCTTTGGAACACGAACTTCAGCTTGACGT
Source organism: Rubrivivax sp. (assembly GCA_031403895.1). Classification (GTDB taxonomy): domain Bacteria; phylum Pseudomonadota; class Gammaproteobacteria; order Burkholderiales; family Burkholderiaceae_C; genus Rubrivivax. The sequence goes on from JANNGN010000088.1 coordinate 544, forward strand.
TGCCCTTGGCGCGGATGCCGTCGGCGCCCTTTTTCCAACCGGCGGCCTCGAGCACCGCGTTGGCCTTGTCGATGTTGAACTCGTACTTCGTGTTCGGGCTGCGGAAGCGCGGGGGGTTGTTGAGGAAGTTGGATGTCGCGATGCTGCCGCGGCCGTAGATAAAGTCCTGCACGCCCTTGCGGTCGATCAGCATCGACATCGCCTCGCGCACCGCCTTGTCGCTGAACGCCGGGTGCTTGCTCTTCGCGCTGGCGCGCTCGCCGTCGACCTCATTCCACGGGTCGGTGACGTTGAGCGAGACGAACTCGATGTCGCTGCCGGCCAGGAAGGCCAGCTTGCCCTTGCCGGCGGTCTCCAGGCGCTTGAGGATTTCGTCTTCGACCGCCAGGTTCCAGGCGAAGTCGAACTCGCCGGTCTGCAGCACCGAGCGCGCCGCGCTCAGCGCATCGCCGCCGCCCTTGACCTCCAGCGTGTCGAAGAAGGGCTGGTTGGGCACGTGGTAGCCCGTGTAGGCCTTGCCGCGCAGCATGTCGCCCGGCTTGAAGTCGACGAACTCGTAAGGCCCGGTGCCCACCGGCTTGACGTTGGCCGGGTTCTCGCGCGACTTGGCGCCGGTGAAGGGCTCGAACACATGCTTGGGCAGGATCGGACCGAAGCTGCCGACGAAGGGCTCGGCCCAGAACGGCGTGGGCCGCGCGAAGACCACACGCACGGTGTGCGAGTCGACTTTCTCGACCTTGATGTCCTTGTAGACGGCCACCGTCACGGTGGCGGTGGCCGGGTCGCCGGCGTAGGCGGCGGTGAACAGCACGTCGTCGGCGGTGAAGGGCTTGCCGTCGTGCCACGTCACCCCGCGCTTCAGCTTCCAGACGACGCTCATGCCGTCGGCCGCCACGCCGCCGTTGGCGCGGCTGGGCACTTCCGCAGCCAGCATCGGGATCAGGTTGCCTTCGCTGTCCCAGCCGGCCAGCGGCTCGTAGAAGATGCGGGTGGCGTCCTGCTCCTTCGTGCCACCGGCGAAGTGCGGATTCAGGTGCACCGCGCCCTGCCACCAGATCAGCTTCAACACCCCGCCGCCGCCGCGCTTGGTGCCCTTGTACGGAATCGGCGGCACCGTCTGCGCGATGCCTTCGTGCATCAGCAGCATCGATGCCATGGGTGCGGTCAACCCGACGGCGGCCATCTGCTGGATGAAGCTGCGCCGCGGCAGTTTGCCATCACGCACGTCTTCGATCAGCTCGCGTAACTGTTGCTCTTGCATGGCATGGGCTCCTGTGAGCAGACTGGCATAGGTGGGGAATGCTAGTCCCTGGCTTGGGGCATCGGCATCCGGGTCCACCCGAGCATGGTCATCGCGCATACTGACCCGATGAATGAAGACGTGCTGATCGTGCATGGCGACTCGGCGCCGAATCCGCCGCGTCGCCGCCATCTCTTGCCTCTGGAACAGGTGTCGACCGCATTGCGTCAGGTTCCGCTGCGCTCCACCCTGCATGTTCTTCCAAAGATCCGGCACAGGTCATCGAGCAGCTCGGACTTTGACAGCACTCACAACTGGACCCGAGCATGGCCGACCCCCTTCCCCCCATCTGCCTG
>JANNGN010000089.1:0-1779 GCA_031403895.1 Rubrivivax sp.
CCGTGGGCCTGGCGCAGCCAGATCGGCCGCGCGCCCAGCGTGGCCGCAAAGCGCGCGCGGGCCTGTGCCACCGCCGCTGCGTCGTCACCGACCGCCTGGCCGAGGTTCAGGCTCTGCCAGGGCGCCGCGCTGACGCCAGCGTCGCGCATGCTCATCGCCGCCTGCACGCCCGGCGGTGCCGGCCAGTCGGGCCGCAGAAGTGGTACGGGCGGCGGCAGCGTCATCCGCGAAAGCCGCTCACTCGGCGTCGGGGCACTTCTCGGGCCGCGTCTCTTCGAAAGCGGGCAGCTTCATGCAGGCCTCGAACACGCGCATCACATTCGGCACGTGGTCGAGCCGGCACTCAAAGCGCTGGGCGTTGAATATCTGCGGCACCAGCGCGCAGTCGGCCAGCGTGGGCGTGGCGCCATGGCAGTAAGTGGCGGGCTGCGCGGCGAGGCTGCTCTCCACCACCTCAAGACCGGTTTCCACCCAGTGGCGGTACCAGCGGTTCTTGTCGTCTTCACTGACCTTCATCTCGCGCACCAGGTAGCGCAGCACACGCAGGTTGTCCAGCGGATGGATCTCGCAGGCGATGTCCTGTGCCAGCGCCCTCACCCGCGCCCGCGCCGCGGGCGTGGCCGGCAGCAACGGCGGCAGCGGGTAGGTTTCATCGAGGTACTCGATGATCGCCATCGACTGCGTCAGCGCATGTTCACCGTCGATCAGCAGCGGCACCAGGCGCGACGCCGACACGGCGGTGTACGACTCCTTGAACTGCTCGTTCTTGGCCAGGTGAACCGATTTGTAGTCGTAGTCCAGGCCCTTCAGCGCCAGCGCGATGCGCACCCGGTACGAGGCGGACGAGCGGTAGTAGTTGTAAAGCTGCATGGTCGTGTCCCTTTCGATCAACGCAGCGCAACCTTAAGCGTGCCCAGCCCGGCGATGGCACCTTCCATCAGGTCACCCCGCGCGACGGCAGCCACGCCGGCGGGCGTGCCCGTGAAGATCAGGTCACCGGGCTGCAGCGCCCAGGCCGCGCTCAGGTGTTCGATGGTTTCGTTGACGTTCCAGATCAGATCCTTGAGGTCGCCTTTTTGTTTGACGGTGCCGTTCACGGCCAGCGAGATGGCACCAGCGGTCAGCTCGCCGGTGCTGGACTTGGCATGGATCGACCCGATGGGCGCGCTCTGGTCAAAGGCTTTGCCGATGCACCACGGGCGGCCTTGTTTCTTCATCTCGTTCTGCAAGTCGCGGCGGGTCATGTCCAGGCCCACGGCATAACCCCAGATGTGGGTGGCCGCGTCTGCGGCCTTGATGTGGCTGCCACCAGTGCCGATGGCCACCACGAGCTCGATCTCGTGGTGCAGGTTCGACGTGAGTGGCGGGTAATCGATGACGCCGGTCTCACCGTCGGCCACCGCCACCACGGCGTCGGCGGGCTTCATGAAAAAGAAGGGCGGTTCGCGGCCGGTGAAGCCCATCTCCTGTGCATGCTCGGCATAGTTGCGGCCCACGCAGTAAATGCGGCGGACGGGGAAACTGCCACCACCGGCAACGGCGATGCTGACGGGGGCGGGCGCGGGGAACACGTGGCTCATGGGCTGGGTCTCGGGCTGAATTTCTGGCTGGATTTGTGGCTGGGGTTTGAAGCAGGAACGAAGTGCGCCGGGGATGATGCCACGCAGGCCACCGCGCTTCTCCCTGATAATCCCGCGCGGTCCGGCGGGGATCTGGCGCGTGTCGCTGCAAGGAGGACGCAATGGCGACCGCATTGTCTTCACCCTGCCCGGAACGCCG
>JANNGN010000090.1:0-14239 GCA_031403895.1 Rubrivivax sp.
CGACGAACCGGCAGTCCGTGCGCGCCTGATCAAGGTCGCTCACGACCTGGGCTGGCTGTCGGCCGACCAGCGCTGGGGTGAACTCGCGCTGATGCTGGGTCAGCTGCAAGCCCGCAGCACGCTGGGTGTGACGGAGGTGGACCTGGCCTGCACCTTGAACCCGGGTCGCGAGCTCGATGGCGCCTTCAACCAGCTTCTTCCCGCAGGGCGCGTGACGGAGGACGTGCCGCATGCCGCCATCCGCGCCTGCCTGGGCAGCCCCGAAGGACGCGCACGCACCCTGGAAGGCCTGGTCAGCCAGAGCGACGCCGATGTGCAGATCGTGCGGGCCTATCTGAGGCACCGGCCCATCAGCGACGCCGCCGAGTTGCGCCAAGTGGCTGCGGCAATCATCGGCTTGCCTTCGCCCGCCGCGCAGGTTCGTGCGCTGGGGGCCCTGGGCCGGCATTACGTGTCCGATCGGGAAGTGCTCGACATGCTGGTGCAACTCTTCTCGGAAACCCCGTCGTGGCCCGTCCAGGCCGCAGTGGCCGGCATCCTGATCCGTGCCGACCGGCGCTCGATCGCGGGCCCGCAGCTGCTGCGCACCCTGGTTGAACGGCGGCGGCCGTCGCCGCCCGGCGACAACATCGTCGATGCGCTGATACGCAACCTGCAAGCGTCCTGAGCGCATAAACCCACCCAGGTCCGCCGTAAAGCCGGCGCCCGGCCCGAGCCGATCAGACCTCACGAACCGGCGCGAAACGCTGCGCGCCGCCGCGTTCGGTTACAGGGCTCTCGTTCAGGCGCCCCGCCTTGTGGAACACTGCGCCATGCAGAGTAAAAAACCCCTTGGCCGATCATTGATCGGCGCGTCGGCAGTGCTGTGGCTGTGTCTGGCCTCAGTGGCGTCGTTCGATGTCGGCGCAGCGCCGAAGACGGTGTGTACCGTCACCATCAACTCCGCCGACGAAAGGGACATGTTCCAGCGCCACTTGCCGCGCGGCGACTACCGCTTCGTTGAACTGGTGCAGCGCGGCAAGCCGGACTGGCTGGCTTCGGCATGCCAGCGCGGCGTGAGTTGCGACGCGCTCATCATTTCAGGCCACTTCGACGACGGCACCGAGTTCTACACCGACCGCTTCGACGACAAGGAATTCCTGACCGTTCACGAGCTGCAGCGCGCATCGTGCAGCGAGTCGTGCAACGGCCTGTTCTCGCAGCTCAAGGAGGTGTACCTGTTCGGCTGCAACACCCTGCAGTCCACGTCCCGGCACACCGCATCGGCCGAAGTCACGCGCAGCCTGCTCCGTTCCGGCGTTTCGCCGGTTGACGCCGAGCGCGTGTCGGCGCTGCTCAGCGAGCGCTACGGCCAGAGCAACCGCGACCGGCTGCGCCACGTCTTCAAGGACGTGCCAATGCTCTACGGCTTTTCGTCGAAAGCGCCGCTCGGACGCACGGCGGGGCCGCTGCTCGAACGTTATTTCCAGTCGGCGCCTGCGGGTGAGGTCGCCAGCGGCCGCGCCAGCCAGACGCTGCTGAACCTGTTCGGGCCAAGCTCGATGATCGCTGTCGCAGGCTTGACCGCTGCCGACCCGCACGCGCCTTTCCGCAACGACATGTGCAGCCTGGCAGACAGTGGCCCGGCGGACGCACAGAAACTGGCGCTCATGCACACACTGCTGCAGCGCGACATGACCGAAGTGCGCATGTTCCTCGACCATCTTGAGCGTTATGCCGCGTCAGTCAGCCCGGCGCAACGGCTTGCGCCCGAGGTGGCAGCGGCACTGGGCGTGATCGAAGCGGACCACCGCACGCGGGACCGCTACCTCGAATTTGCGCGCGATGCCGACGAAGCGACGGTGCAGACGCGGATGATGGCGTTGGCGCGCACGCTTGGTTGGCTGTCGCCAGCGCAGGAGCAAGCCGAATTTCTGCGCCTGGTCGCGAGCCGCATGGCGCGAGGCAACCTGAGCAATACCGAGGTCGATCTGGTCTGCGCAACCCAGCAGGGTCGAGAGCCGGCCCTGGCGCCGCAGCTGCTGGCCACGGGATTGACGCGGCGCGGCAACGTCACGCATTCGGCCGCTTTGGCCTGCATGGGCAGCGCAGAGGCGCACACGCAGACGGTGCGCGCACTGACGGGTTCGCTGGACCAGGATGTCGCGGTCGCGCAGATCTACCTGCGCCACCGGCAGCTCGCCAACGTGGGCGAACTGCGCGCCGTGACCGCAGGCATCGGGCGCATGACCGCCGGCAGCGCCCAGGTGCGCGCGCTCGAGACGCTGGCGCGCCAGCGCCTGGCCGACCCGCAAAGCCTGCAAGAGATTGCAGGGCTGTTCCCGCTGGCCCGGTCGCTGGACGCGCAACGTGCGATCGCCGGCATCCTGATCCGATCCGACACCCAGATGCTGGCGCGCGCCGACCTGGCGCGCTCGCTGCGCCAGCACCGGCTGAAGTCAACCAGCGGCAACGACGTGATCGACATGCTGATCCGGATGCTGCAGTCAACCTAGTTCGATGAATCACTGATTCACTGAAACCGGATCGAGGCGGTTCAGGCGCAGCGTCGAGGCCGCTCCAGACAGGTATCCTGGGCGAGCGACGTTGCAGCCGAGCAGCGCGTCAAAACCTTCTAGGAGACAAGCTGATGAACCGCACCGTGACTGGCGCCAGCGCGCGCCGCGACTTCCTGCAAACCGGCTTCGCACTGGCCGCCTGCGGCCCGGCCCTGCTGGCCAGCCCGGCGCGCGCCGCCATGGGCCCGAACGACAAGTTCGACCTGCTGCTGAAGAACGCCAACGTGCTGGACCCGAGCCAGCGGCTGGCCGGCAAACGCGACATCGGCATGCGCTTTGGCCTCATCGAAGCCATCGACGCCCAGATCGCGCCTGAACGCGCACAGCGCGTGATGGACGCGGGCGGCCGGCTGGTGACGCCGGGCCTGATCGACCTGCACGCGCACACCTACCCCTTCGGCTCGGCCATCGGCATACCGGCCGATGAACTGGTGGCGCAGCAGTGCACCACCACCGTCGTCTCGGCCGGTGACGCCGGCGCCAACAACTTCGCGGCCTGGCGCCGCTTCATCGTGCCGGGCTCGCGCACGCGACAGTTTGCGTTTGTACATATCGCCGTGGCCGGCCTGGCGGGCTTCCCGGTGCCCGAGCTTTACAACATCGACTACGCGCAAGTCGAAGCCGCCGCGCGCGTGCTGGCCGAGAACGCCGACGTGGTGCTGGGTGTGAAGGTGCGGATGAGCGAAAACGTCATCGCGCGGCACGGCCTGGAGCCGCTCAAGCGCGCCATCAGGGCATGTGAACTGTCGGGCATGCCGGCCAGGATCATGTGCCACATCGGCGGCGTGGCCGACCGCGCGCTGATGTCACAGGTCCTCGACCTGCTGCGCCCGGGCGACGTGCTGACGCACTGCTTTTCAGGCGCGCCCAACATCGCAGGCGAATTCACCAACATCGTGCAGGACGGCAAGCTGCTGCCGGCTGCGCTGGCAGCCAAACGGCGCGGCGTGGTCTTCGACATCGGCCACGGCGGCGGCAGTTTCGACTACACGGTGGCCGAAGCAGCCATCGCGCAGGGCTGCACGCCCGACACCATTTCGTCGGACATCCACGTCTTCTCGGGCAACTCGCCCGGCATGCCCTACCTGCCGTGGGTGATGAGCAAGTTGATCGGCATGGGCTTCAGCCTGTCCGAGGTGGTGGCGATGGCCACTGAAGCGCCAGCGCGGGTCATCGGCCGCGTGCCCAAACACGGCACGCTGCAAATCGGCGCGCCAGCCGACTTGTCGATCCTTGAACTGGTGGACGGGCCGGTGGAATTTGTGGACACGCGCAACAACAAGCGCAGCGGCAGGCAGCACCTGAAGCCGGCTGGCACCATCGTGGCAGGTGTGGCCTTCGGCCGGCCGTACCAGTCGCCGTTCAGCGTGCGCTGAAAGGGGCCGCTGAAAGCTGCCGCTCAAGGTGAGCGGCAGGCTGCGAACTTGGTAGTCGCTTTCACAAATACGGTCAGACGACGAGATCGATGGATTTCGTCATCAGGCCAGGCGCACGCCCGCCGCCGCACCTGCCGTGCGGCAAGGGTGGGCAACGACGCATGGCGGCGAAAGACACGATCTCATGTGACCGTATCTGTGTAAGCGACTACTTAGTCAGCCAGCGCCGACGTCGCCGCGTCGATGCGCTGCATCACCTCGGGCGTCAGTTTTTCAAGCACCAACAGCGCCGCCAGGTTGGCGTTCACCTGCTCGACACGCGATGCACCCGTGATCACCGTGCTGACGCGCGGGTTCTTCGCCACCCAGGCCAGCGCCAGCTGCGCCAGCGTGGCGTCCAGTTCCCTGGCGATGGGTTCCAGCAGCGCCACTGCCGCGTTCTTGGCCGGGTCGATCAGGCCGTCGCGCAGGAAGGCCATGCTCTCCAGCGCGCCGCGGCTGCCATCGGGCACGCCGCTGCGGTACTTGCCGGTGAGCAGGCCGCTGGCCAGCGGGCTCCAGGTCGTCAGGCCGAGGCCGATGTCGTCGTACAGACGTGCGTATTCCTGCTCGACGCGCTTGCGGTGGAAGAGGTTGTATTGCGGCTGCTCCACCACCGGCTTGTGCAGATGATGCGCTGAAGCGATCTCCCACGCCGCACGGATATCGGCCGCACTCCATTCACTCGTGCCCCAGTACAGCGCCTTGCCTTGCGTGATGAGGTCGCTCATGGCGCGCACCGTTTCTTCCACTGGCGTGTGCGGGTCGCTGCGGTGGCAATAGATGAGGTCGATGTGATCCAGCCCCATTCGCTTCAGGCTGCCGTCCATGGCCTGCATCAGGTACTTGCGGTTCAGCGTGTCCTTGCGGTTCACGGCGTCGCCCTGGCGGTCCAGGCCCCAGAAGAACTTGGTGCTGACGACGTAGTTCAGGCGCGGCCAGGCCAGCTTCTTCAAAGCCGCACCCATGATCTCTTCACTGCGTCCGCCAGCGTAAACCTCGGCGTTGTCGAAGAAGTTGACGCCGCCGTCATAGGCTGCGGCCATCATCTCCACCGCCTGGCCCGCATCAACCTGGTTGTGGTACGTGACCCAGGAGCCCAGGGACACGGTGCTGACGCGGAGGCCGGCGCGGCCGAGACGGCGGTATTGCATGGTGTGGGTGTGGTTGGAGTGCGAAGCCGGTGAGCGTAGCGCAGGCCCGCTCAGCGCGCAGGTCGCGCGGGCAACGCCACTTCACAGCCCGCTGTAAACGCTTCTTCAAACACCGAATAGCCCGCCAGGTCGGCATGCGCAAAACGCACCCGCCCGCGCTGCTGGCGCAAGGCCAGCAAGGCCGGGTGGCGCTGCATGCAAGGGCGCGGGATGGCGATGGCGTGGCCCCAGCGCATGAGGTCCACACGCTGGGCGCGGCGATGGATGTCGGGGTGGGTCTGCGCCAGGTCTTGCAGCACGCGGTCGCGCCAGGGCGCGGGGTCATCAACCAGCAGCGTGGCGCGCTGTGCCACGGGCAGCGCGTGGTAGGACGTCAGCACGCTGGCGCCGGCGTAGGGGCGCAGGCTCTGGTGCATGGCATCGACGTAGCCCAAAGCGGTGCCAGGCCTGGTCTCGTAGCGCACGTTGTCCCAACTCGCCGGCGCGCCGGGCCTGCCGAGCAGCGGGCCGTCGATGTGTACATTGGCCACCAGCCACGGCGCGTGCTGCAGCAGGGCGGCGGCCTGGCGCAGCGCCTCAGGCGGTGAATCAAGCACCCGCGCGGCGACGAAGAGCGGCAGCGCCAGCACCACCTGCTGCGCCGTCCATGCCTCGACTTGCGAGGTGGCTTCGTCCCAGGCCAGCACCTGCACGCCGTGGCGTGAATCGGCCACGCGCAGCACCGTGCGGCCGCCGTGGACGCGGCCCTGCAGCGGCGCGGCCAGGCGCTGCACGAGCCAGGCGTTGCCTTCTGGCCAGGTGAAGACGGCCTCACGCTCGGCCGCTCCGTCGCCCGGCGCATGGAAGCCGTGGCGGCTGGCGAAGTAGTGCAGGCCGGCCCAGGCCGACACCGCGCCAGCGCCGGCGCCGTAGTCGTCGCGGCAGCAGTAGTCCAGGTACCAGCGCAGGCGTTCGTCGTTCAAGCCCTGCGCGGTGAGCCAGTGCGCGAAGGTCTGGCGGTCAAGCGCAGCGAGTTCAGCACTCCAGGGCGAGCGATGCGCCGGCAGTGTGAAGGCGCCTCCACCGCTGCCCTGCGCAGCAGCCACCGCCTGCGCAAACTGCCGGTACTGCGCGGCAGTGGCAGAGCCCGGGTCGGCGGGTGGCAGCAGGCCTTCAGACCACGCGCCGTCGATGAAGAGTCGCTCTTGCGGGCTGTGGCACAGGTGGCGCTCGTCGGCCACGGTGCGGCCCAGTTCGTTCTTCAGCAAGCCGACTTCGTGCAGCCACTCGGCCACTTCACGCGATTCGACTGTCGGCAGTGGCAAGTAGTGCGCGCCCAGTGGGCAGTCCATGCCGGCGATTCTGTGGCCACGGCTGTTGCCGCCAGGCTCGTCTTCCAGGTCCAGCAGCACGACATCATCGATGCCTTGGCGCACAAAGGCGCGCGCTGCCGCCAGGCCCGCGATGCCCGCGCCCACCACCACGACGCGGGCTTTGCGCTGCACGGCAGCGGCGGGCAGCGCGGCCGTGCTGCGCAGGCGGTGGCCGCGCTCGTGACGGGCGCCGACCCAGGCGGCGGGCGGCGCTGGCGCTTCACGCGCGGTGCAGCCCACTGCGCTGCACACGCTGGCCGTTAGCAAGCCACGCCTTGTCAACAACGCCTTCACCGCGCCACCTTGCCCCACTCTTCCTCGAAGGTGCTGACCAGCACCTGGTTGGACAGACGGTTGGGCTCGGCCGCCACGCGCGCCATGTCGGGCGGAAACTGCAGCAGCGCCGGCAAGCCATCGATCGTCAGGAAGCGCAAGCCCGGCGGCAGCACCGTCGGCAAACGCCACGGGCGGCGGCCGGCGATGACGAAGCCCCATTCGCCGAAGCTGGGCACGTGTACGTGGTACGGCGTGGTCGCCAGGCCGACGGCTTCAAGCGTGCTCACCACGGTCCAGAAACTCTTGCGCGCCACCAGCGGCGACGTCGTCTGCACGACCAGGTAGCCGGCGGCCGACAGCGCCTGGTCCACACGTTGATAGAAGCTCGTGGTGTAGAGCTTGCCCAGGCTGAAGTTGGTGGGGTCGGGGAAGTCGATGACGATGACATCGAAGCGCTCCTGCACCGTCTCCAGCCAGGTGTAGGCGTCGGCATTCACGACGCGGACCAACGGGTTTGACAGCGCGCCGGCATTCAACGCCACCAGCTTCGGCTGCTGCGCAAAGAGGCGCGTCATGTGCGGGTCCAGCTCCACCAGCGTGACCTGCTCGACGCTGGCGTGCTTGAGCACTTCACGCACCGCCAGCCCGTCACCACCGCCCAGCACCAGCACGCGCTTTGGCGCACCGTGCGCGGCCAGTGCCGGGTGTACCAGGCTCTCGTGATAGCGGTACTCGTCGCGCGAGTGGAACTGCAGGTTGCCGTTCAGGAACAGGCGCACGCCGGCTGTGCCGGCCGCGACCACCACGCGCTGGTAGTCGCTGCTTTCGCGCACGATGATGTCTTCGCCGTAGAAGCGGTCTTCGGCCCAGGTCGTCAGGCGGTCGGCGCCGAACATCGCAGCCAGCAGCGCCGCCAGCACCGCCGCACAGGCCAGCGCATGCGCCCGCACATGCCGCAGCTCGGCGCGAAAGATCCACAACGCCCACAGCGCCACCGCCGCGTTCAGCAATCCGAAGAACACCCCCGTGCGCACCAGGCCCAGGTGCGGCACGAAGAGCAACGGAAAAGCCACCGCCACGACGAGCGCGCCCAGGTAGTCGAAGGTCAGCACTTGCGACACCAGTTCGCGCAAGCCCCAGCGCTCGCTGAAGTGGCGCTTGAGGATGCGCATGACGAGCGGAATCTCAAGCCCCACCAGCACGCCGATCAAACCCACCAGCCCATACAGCAGCACCCGAAAAGCCGCGCCCGCGCCGGCCCCGGCGGGCAGGCTGCTGTGGGCCACGAACAGCAGCGCCGGCATGAGCCCGCCGACCAGGCCGACAAGCAGCTCGATGCGCAGAAATTGCGCCACCAATTGGCGTTCAACGAATCGGCTCAGCCACGAGCCGATGCCCATCGCAAAGAGGTAGCAGCCGATGACGGTGGAGAACTGCAGCACCGAGTCGCCGAGCAGATAACTGGCCAATGCACCGGCAGCCAGTTCATAGACCAGGCCGCAGGCAGCGACGACGAAGACTGACGCGAGCAGGGTCAGTTCAGCGGGGGAGATGCGGGATTGGGCCGTGCTCTGCGCCGTCAGGACGGGGCCAGGGTTCGTCATCCATCAAGACTACAACAGGGCTCCACTGCCTGGCCGAAGCGCTTGCCAAGAGGAGTGGCGACAAGGGAAACTCCGGCGGGGTTACAGAAAGCAACGATGCACTGAAGGGGGGCGGCTGGTCATGGCCGACGATTGGGGCCTCGAACTTCCGGCTACCCGCCGGACTATCTTGTTTGCCGACCTGGTTGAGTCAGTGCGGCTGTACGAGAGCTTCGAGGTGCGTACGATCGACGGCTGGCGGCGCTTTGCAGCGCTGGCGCGGGACCGGGTGGCGCCTTTGCACGGCGGGCGCCTGGTGCGCACGGTCGGCGACAGCCTGCTGATGGAATTCCAGACCGCAGCCAGCGCCACCGGCGCCGCGTTCGATCTGCACCAGGCGCTGGCGCAGTTCAACGGGGCTGATGCCGGCGACGCCGCGATGTGGCTGCGCGTGGGCGTGCACGTTGCCAAGGTCGTGGCCGAAGAGAACGAACTCTGGGGCAGTGGCGTGAACCTGGCGGCCAGGCTGGCCTCACTGGCGCAGCCCGGCCAGACCGCCGCCTCCGCCGAAGTGCGCAGCGGTCTGTGCGATGGCGTTCAAGCGCGGGTCGAAGACCTGGGCCTGCGCTACATGAAACATGTCAGCGAACCCGTGCGCGTGTTCCTGCTGCACGCACCGGACCAGGCTGCGCCGGCGCGTGCCCCCAGCAGCGCCGACCTGCGGCCTGCGGTGGCCGTGGTGCCTTTCGTGGCCATGCCCGCAGACGCGGTGAACGACGCGCTCGGGCACGCCATGGCCGACGAAATCATCGCCAGCCTGTCGCGTCATCCCGGTTTGCGCGTCTTGTCGCGTGCGAGCACAGCGGCCGTGCGCGGCGTGACGGACCCGTCGCGGCTGCGTGAACTGCTCGGTGCTTCGTTCCTGCTCAGCGGCCGGTTCTACATGCGCGGGCCGCGCATCCGGCTGGCTGCCGAGCTGTGCGAACTGCGCGGCGGCGAGGTGCTGTGGGCTGGTGGCGTCAATGGCGACGTGGACGCACTCTTCGAAGGCCAGGACGAACTGGTGCCGCACCTGGTGGCACAGGTGTCGCAGCATGTGCTGGCGCACGAGCTGACCCGGGTGCGCTCGCTGCCGATGGATTCGTTGGCTTCGTACTCTTTGCTGCTGGGGGCACAGGGCTTGCTCAACAGCCTTTCGCCACCTGACTTTGCGTCGGCGCGCGAAGTGCTCGAACACCTGGCGGATCGACATCCTCGCCAGGCTGCGCCACATGCCTTGATGGCCACCTGGTACGTGTACCGCGTGCTGCAGGGCTGGACAGACTCACCGACGCAGGATGTGCAACGGTCCAGCGACGCAGCCGATGCCGCGCTGCAGCGGGACCCCACTTCCACAGACGCTCTCGTCGCCCACGGCATGGCCCTTGTGTTCACCCGGCGCGACTTCATCGAGGCCGAGCGCGCCTTCCGCCAGGCCTTGAGCCACGACCCGCATTGCGCGGCCGCCTGGGCACGCTTGTCGGAATGCCAGAGCCAGGCCGGCGAGCATGCCGACGCGGTGCGTTCGGCCTTGCATGCGGTGGCACTGTCGCCGCTGGACCCACAGCGTTTTCTGTACGAAAGCTACGCCGCGCGGGCAGCCTGGATGTGCAAGGACTATGCGCAGGCTGGCGAGTTGGCGCGCGCGTCGGTTCGGCGCAATGCCATGCACTGCCCGGCACACCGCCTGCTGATTGCTGCGCTGTGGCTGCAAGGCCAGGTCGAGCAGGCCCGACGCGCGGCCGCCGACCTGGTGCGGCTGATTCCCGGGGCGCGGGCCAGTGACGGGCCCAGCGCCACGAGCCTGACGCGCGCACACACCCCCTTTGTCCAGGTGCTCATGGACGCTGGACTGCCCGAGTAACGAACAACTTCTCCGAGGGAACACCCATGTCCAACAACCGCACGTCGATCATCGCGTTCCTCAGTGGGCTCGGGTCGGACTTCACCAACACCAACCCTCCGGGCTCGTCGAGCACCAACACCAATCCGCCTGGCTCGTCGAGCACCAACACCAATCCGAGCGGCAAGGACGCCAGTTCCACGCACACCGACCCCCCTGGCTCGCCGGCACACCCCAAGCCCGCCTTCCCGTTCGACCCGCGGGCTTTGCAGAGCTGGGAAGGGCTGGATGCACCCTGGACCTACAGCAGCGAAGAGACACTGCTGATGCAGGCGCTGCGCAAGTCCCGCAGCAAGATCAGCCGCTTGAGCGACCCCAAGGCAGTGGCACCCAACCCGAAGAAACAGGCGCTGTGGCGCTGGGCACCGGCGTTCCGCTCCGAAGCCGTGAGTGGCGAGTTGCACAGCCGCTTGCAAGTACACGGGCCCACGGTGTGGCTGGTCGAGCCGCCGCTGGCAAACGCCAGCTCAACCAGCTTGCCGGCACAGCGCCTGATCGGCGTGCCCACATTGGCGTACCTGAAGACGCAAGCGCCCCTGGCCTACGCCAGGCCCGGCACAGGCTATTTGCTGGACGAGCAGATCGACAGCGTCATGCGCGCCGCCATCGAGCGTGAAGACCGAATGCCCGAGATCCTGGTCCAGACACGCGGACTGTGGCCCTTCTTCGAGTCCATCACAGGAGTACGGCTCGATCGTGCGCCTGCGTTCTTTGACCTGCTGATCGCGGTGGAAGGTTGGACGCTGCGGGCGCTGATGCAACTCAAGCACCACATCGCCGCACCACGGCCGGTGCAGGTGTCCAGCCTCGTCATGCCGCTGATCAACACGCCCGGTCACGGCTCGCTGCCCAGCGGCCATGCGACGCAGGCGGCTTTCAATGCCGAGATGCTCGGGTTGCTGCTGTACTTTGACGACAAAGGCCAAGCCATGCAGGCGAAGCCAGATCGCATCGAGTGGCTCGACCGGTTCGCCAGGCGTGTGGCCTTCAACCGGGTGGTGGCAGGCGTGCACTTTCCGGTCGACAGCCTGGTCGGCTACTGGCTCGGGCGCCAGCTTGCGCTGGCCGTGGCCGCGCTTGCGGAACCCAACAACCCACGGCACGTGCTGCACGAATTCGACAACGCCGAACTGGCCAACGAAGACTTCAAACTGCAAGAGGTCCTGGCGCAGGGCAGACCGCCAATGCCTGCCACCCAGCCTGCATTGACGCCGCCATCCCAGGCGTCGGCGCTAGCCGTGCTCTGGGCCCGCGCACGCGCTGAACTGAGCGGGGCTTGAAACATGGCCGCCCGTTGGGACCCCGACACACTGTTCCCGGCGCAGAACAGCACCGCCGGCTGCGCACCGCTGGACCCCTACGCACGCTGGCTGCTCGCCAGCCGGGGCCGCGGACTGGCGCAGTGGCACAACTGGAATCAGGACAGCGAACAAGACTTCGAGTTGCAGATACTGGCCTGCATCGCGGACCCCAAAGACCTGGACAAGCTGGCCAACGGCAAACAAGCCGGCGTCACGCTACCGACGGCCTACCTGGCGGCAGTTGCTGAAGGCTCGCAACGCTCGGCCTACTTCACGGCCCGCATCTGCGGCGCCGCTGGTTTCAACTGGCTGCGCAAGAACCCCTTGAAACTGAGCTGGAAAGTGGCGCTGCCCCTGCGCGACGCGCAGCGCGCCGCCCAAGCCTCTCCCAAAGGGCGGTACGGGCCCACGCGGGACCAGGCAGACATGCAGGCGCTCAACCGGGTCGAGGCGTTGTTCCCATCACGGCAGCCGCTCGACAGCCCGGCCCAGTACAAGGCCGAAGGCCTGATTGCCGTGATCGACTTCGGCTGCCCCTTTTTGAACGACCGCTTTGCCGATGGGCTCGGGACACGCCTCGTCGGCGTGTGGGACCAAGGCCAGGGCCCGTCCCGCAACCACAAGGATCCAGCACGCCCGGCCGGCTGGCCCTGGCAGAAACCGAGCCAGTTTGGAAACGGCCGCGAGCTCGGCCCCACTGCCTTGAACGCGCTGCGCGGCTTTGCATGCAAGCCCAACGCAGCAGAAGAAACGCTCATCTACCGCGGGCTCGATTACCTGATCGCGTACGCCGACCCACGCCGACGTGTTTGGTACGCCACCCACGGCGGCATGGTGCTCGACCTCGTGGGGGGCCGGCATGATCCGCTGAATCCGCAGGCCGATGCTGACAGTGCAGCCCGAGCGAAACTGCTGTTCGTTGACTTGCCCACCCTCACCGCAGCCGACAGCGCCGGCAGTTCACTGGGCGCGCATGTGCTTGACGGCGTGCGCTACGCGATGGCGGCGGCCGATCCGGAGTTCCCGCTGGTGGTGGTGATCAGCTATGGCAACGGCGCAGGGCCGCACGACGGCAGCTCGCTGATTGAGCGGGCGCTTGATGATCTGCTGAGGCTGCGCGGCGGCGACAAGCTCGCCATCGTGTTGGCGGCGGGCAATGCGCGGGCCGACGCTGGACATGTGCGCCGCCGCGTGGCCCGCGAGCGCAGCGCCATGCTGCGCCTGCAGGTGGTCGAAAGCGACACGACCGATACCTTTGTGGAGATCTGGTACCCCAAGCAAGGCAGTGCACTCGAACTGCGCGTGCGCTCGCCAGGGCTGGTGTGGAGCCCATGGATCGTGCAGGGCCAGGAGGTGCTGATGCGCAGCACCGAGGCACCCGATGAGTTCGTGGCGCTGCTGCGCCACGACCGCGAAGTGCCCAACGGAAGCGGCGCCATGGCATTGCTGGCGCTGGCACCCACCACGCAACCTGCAGATGTCGAGGGCGCACTGGCAGAAGCTGGCCTGTGGGAAGTCGAACTGCGGCTGTCGGGCAGCGCCTCCGAGCCTGTCGAGATGGACGCATGGATCGAGCGCGACGACCCGGTGCGCGGCAGCCGCACCGAGCGCACGCGGTTCATCGACTGCGATGACAGTGACGCACACAACACCTTGAGCGGCATGGCGACCGGCGCACTCACCTACAAGGCGGCCGGCTACAACCGCGAAACCGGGCAACCCACCTTCTACTCCTCGCTCCCTGCCATCGACCGGGCCGATCCGCTGCTGGTGCTGGTGGCCTGCGAAGAAGACATGCTGCAACCCACCGTGGCCGCAGCAGCCACGCGCAGCAGCGATGTGTTTCGCATGAACGGCACCAGCGTGGCGGCGCCGGTGCTGGCACGGCGCCTGTACAACCAGATGGTCGAAGAGCGGCAACGCGGCAAGCGCGGCGGCCCGCCCACCACAGGGCTGCCGCAACCGACGGCGCAACCGACGGCGCAGCTGAGCGCTGTGCTCAAAGAGCAAGGACTGGTCAAGCCCTTCG
The DNA here is from genome assembly GCA_031403895.1 of Rubrivivax sp. Taxonomy (GTDB): domain Bacteria; phylum Pseudomonadota; class Gammaproteobacteria; order Burkholderiales; family Burkholderiaceae_C; genus Rubrivivax. Next base: position 13,611 of record JANNGN010000090.1, read on the forward strand.
AGACGGACTGAGGACCTCGTGCGCCTGCGGGCCTGCACCTTGGGCGCTGGCCGGTGAAGGTCACGGCCGCGACAGCTCGGGCACGGCAGCGTGCCCACAATGCAGCCCATGGGCACCCTCTACCTCATCCGCCACGGCCAGGCCAGTTTCGGCGCGGCGGACTACGACCGCTTGAGTGAACTCGGCGCGCGCGCCAATGCCATGCGCTGGGACAGTACTTCACCGAGCGTGGCGTGCAGTTCGAGGCCGTGATGCGCGGCACGCTGCGCCGTCATGCGCAGTCGCTGGCCGCGCTGACCGAAGGCTACGGCGCGCTGCCGGCCGCGCTGGAATGGCCGGGCCTGAACGAATACGACAGCGAAGCCCTCATCCGCACCGTGCACAGCGGCGTGCTCGCCGCACCCGACTCACCCGAGGTCTATCGCGCGCACTTTCGGCTGCTGCGCCAGGGCCTGGCAGCGTGGATGGCGGCGGAGGTCGCGCCCGTGGGCATGCCAAGCTACACGCAGTTCGTGGCCGGCATCAACGCCGCGCTGGACCATGTGCGCAGCCAACACAGCGGCAACGTGCTGCTGGTGTCCAGCGGCGGGCCCATCAGCACGGCGGTGGGCCAGGTGCTGGGCACGTCG
>JANNGN010000091.1:0-1645 GCA_031403895.1 Rubrivivax sp.
GGCGCACCGATGGCGAAGTACAGCTTGTCCTTGTGGATGCGCAGGTACTTCCAGCTATGGTCCGTGCCGCCGGGCAGCTTGTCGTACAGCACCTTCGGCTCGCCGGGGTTGCCCAGCTTGTCCTCGATGTTGTCGTAGCGCATGATTTTCGTGTTCGTGGCCACGTAAAGGCTGCCCTTGTAGAACTCGATGCCGGTGGCCATCGGCATCTTGTCGATGATGACCTTGGCCTCGCGCTTGCCCTGCTCGGGGATTGCGTAAACCTTGTTCGCGACGAAGAGCGAGCTGACAAAGATGTTGCCCTTCGCGCCCTGGCGCATGCCGCGTGCGTCGAGCACGCCCGAAGCCCAGGTCTCGACCTTGAAGCCGGGCGGCAGTTTGAATTTGGTGGTCGGCAGCTTGTCGGCTGCGGTTGGAATCGGGAATGCCGGCACAGGCGCCATCTTCATCGCCGCGTCGGTCTTGGGACGGCCCTTGGCCCAACCCGGTTCGGCGGCCGGTGGCGGCGTTTGCTGTGCCAGCGCGGAAAAGCCGAAGCAGCAAAGCGTGGCAAGCGCAATGAGCGAGCGAATCTGTTTCATGACGGGTGTCTCCTCTTTGGTGAAGAAAATTGTGCATATTCCACGCGCATCGAGCAAGACTCCCTAACCCTGCAGTCCATCACCCACCGCTCTGGCCCAACCTCGCCTGCGCCATCTGCACCAGTGCCGACGCGGCCGGTGACAGCGTGTTGCGGTCGCGCATGGCCAGCAGCAACCGGCGTTCGGTCTGCATGCCGCAAAGCGGCGTCATCAGCAACCCGAGCGCATGCGCATAGGGCAGCGCACCCTGGCGTGGCAACACCGCCAGGCCCAGGCCTGCGGCCACCATGCGGCCCATGGCGTCGAAGCTGCGCACCTGCGCGCGAATGCGCAGCGGGCGCTGCACGGTCTCGGCTGCTGCGGCCAGCTGACGCGTGAGTGAGGTGGCACGGCCGAAGGCCACCAGGTCGTGATTGAGCAGGTCGGTCAGCGCCACCGGCTGCCGCGCATCGGCGGGTGCGAGTGGGTGCCCGCGCGGCATCAGCAGCACCAGTTCATCGACATCGCAGACCAGCGTGTGCAGCCCAACGGCCGCCGTGTTCTCGCCAATCACCGCCAGTTCGGCCGCGCCGCGCACGACGCCGCGCACGGCGTCTTCACTGATGGCGTCTTCCAGGTCCAGCACCACGCCCGGATGGAGCTTGCCGTAGGCCGCCAGCAGCGCTGGCAGGAAGCCACCGAAGGCGGATGTGTTGGCCCACAACCGCAGGTGCCCGGCCATGCCGCCCCGCACGTCGTTCATGGCCAGCGCCATCTGCTCCAGCCGCGCCACCATCTCCACCGCGTGCGGCAGCAGCGTCTGGCCGGCCGGCGACGGCACGACGCCGCGTTTGCTGCGTTCCAAAAGCGGCGTGCCGACGTGCGATTCGAGTTCGGCCACGCGCTTGCTGGCGGCTGCCAGCGACAGGCCCAGGCGCTCTGCCCCGGCGGTCAGGCTGCCACTGTCCACGGCGGCCACGAAGAGGCGCAGCGTGGTGAGGTCGAAACGGTTGAGGTTGAAGGCCATGTTGGAAGCGATTGGAACCGATGCTCAACCAGCGGTTGAGGATGTGTCAACCAGATGC
>JANNGN010000092.1:0-3490 GCA_031403895.1 Rubrivivax sp.
GCTCTGGATGAAGACGTTGGCAATGCCGGCCACCAGCAGCATGACGACGCCGATCATCAGGAACTTGCCCATGCTGGACAGGTCGCGCTTGATCACGCTGGACAGCGTGGCCATGCCGAAGAAGATGCCACCGGTGCCGGCGAAGGCCAACATGATCAGATCGCTGCCGTTCTTCAGCCCCAGAACGGCGCCCAACAGACGCGCCAGCATCAGGCCCATGAAGAAGGTGAAGGCCAGCAGGATCGGCACACCCGCCGCGGAATTCTTGAACTTCTCGATCGCGAAAATGAAGCCAAAGGCGCCGACCAGGAACACGATCAGCCCGATGCCGCCGGTCATCGACCGCATGATGCCGGTCTCCACCCCGATCCAGGCACCCAGCACCGTGGGCACCATCGACAGCGCCAGCAGCCAATAGGTGTTGCGCAACACGCGGTTGCGTTCGGCCAACAGTGCGCCGTCTCCGGCAAGGCCAGGATAGTTCTGCACACTTTCAGTCATGACATCTCCAGGATTGCTTGATCGGCCATTTCGACCGCAGACGGATTCTAGGCCGCCCGGGCCCGTGAGCAATGACCTTACCGGGCACGGCGTTTTGAAGTCAAACCCTTGGTATCGTTCCAGCCATGAAAACGCAATCCATCCTGACACTTGAAGATGTACGCCGTATGGCTGCCGCCGCCGAGGCTGAAGCCACCCAGAACAGTTGGGCGGTGACGCTGGCCATCGTGGACAGTGGCGGCCACCTGCTGTGGCTGCAGCGCCTGGACGGTGCGGCACCGATCTCGGCCGAGATCGCGCCCGCCAAGGCGCGCACTGCCGCCTTGGGGCGGCGCGAAAGCAAGGTCTATGAGGACATGATCAACCAGGGCCGCGTCTCGTTCCTGAGCGCACCCACCCTGCACGGCATGCTCGAAGGCGGGGTGCCGATCATGGTCGATGGGCAATGCCTGGGCGCTGTTGGCGTGAGCGGTGTCAAGTCGGCGGAAGACGCGCAGATTGCGCGAGCCGGAATCGCGGCGCTGCAAGCCTGAAGCGGCGGTCCTCGAGCGCCGCCCGGCTATACTTCGCAGGTTTACCCGCACCCACCCAGCGCTCAAGAAAATCCGTCGCCGCTCCGTCGTCTTTTCGCCGTCGGTTTGCTTTGCGGATCTGTCCATCCAAGGCCCCGAACGGGGCCTTTTTGCAAGCAGCGATGAGCGCGAGCACCTGGAGCCTTGCACTTGCTGCCCGTCCTGCCACCCGCGCTGCTTGCCCTTGCCGACGGCACCACTTTTTTGGGTATCCGAATTGGCGCGCCCGGCCACACCGTGGGCGAGGTGGTGTTCAACACCGCGCTCACCGGCTACCAGGAAATCCTCACCGACCCCAGTTACTGCCGCCAGCTCGTGACACTGACGGTGCCGCACATCGGCAATGTGGGCGTGAATGAGGAAGACGTCGAAGCCAGCCGGGTGCATGCCGCCGGGCTGATCATCAAGGATCTGTCGCTGCGCGTGTCCAACTTCCGCGCCACGATGAGCCTGCCGCAGTACCTGATGCGCGAAGGCACGGTCGCCATCGCCGACATCGACACGCGGCGCCTGACGCGCGTGTTGCGCAGCACCGGGGCGCAGAACGGTTGCATCGTCGGCTTTGCGCCCGGCACTGTCGTGGGCCCGGCGCAGGTGCAAGAAGCCGTAGCGATGGCACAGGCGGCGCCGTCGATGGCGGGTCTGGACCTGGCCAAGGTCGTCAGCGTGACCGAGCCTTACGAGTGGGCCGAGACTGAATGGGACCTCGATCAGGGCTACGGCACGCAGGCAAGTGCATCGCGCCACGTCGTGGCCTATGACTTCGGCGTCAAGCGCAACATCCTGCGCATGCTGGCCTCACGCGGCTGCCGCGTCACGGTGGTGCCAGCGCAGACGCCATCGGCCGATGTGCTGAAGCTGCGCCCCGACGGCATCTTTCTCAGCAACGGCCCGGGCGACCCCGAACCCTGCGACTACGCCATCGAGGCGACGCGCGAGCTGATCGCCACCGGCACGCCCGTCTTCGGCATCTGCCTCGGCCACCAGATACTGGCGCTGGCCTCGGGTGCGAAGACCTTCAAGATGAAGTTCGGCCACCACGGTGCCAATCACCCGGTGAAAGACCTGGACACCGGCCGCGTCAGCATCACGAGCCAGAACCATGGTTTTGCAGTGGATGAGAAGTCGCTGCCGTCGAATCTGCGCCCCACCCACATCAGCCTTTTCGATGGCACGCTGCAAGGCCTGGCGCGCACCGACAAACCCGCCTTCTGCTTCCAGGGCCACCCCGAAGCCAGCCCCGGCCCGCACGACATCGGCACGCTGTTTGACCGCTTTGTGACGCTGATGGAGAAACATTGAAATGAAGCCCCCACGCTCACTGCGCTCGCTGCCCGTCGCCAGAGGCGCCGGGCCTTCGGGCCGTCCAAGTCCACGCAGGTGGACTTGGAGCCGCGGCCCTCAGCCCCCCGAGGGGGGCGAGTCGGACGAGGAACAGTCCCTGCGGACTGTTCTTCGCCTACGAGCGCCTGCGACGTCCTCGTCGCGGGCGCTCAGTACCTTCGGAACGGCCGGGCGGTACTGAAATGCCGAAGCGTCAAGACCTCAAAACGATCCTGATCATTGGCGCCGGCCCTATCGTCATCGGCCAGGCCTGCGAGTTCGACTACTCCGGTGCCCAGGCCTGCAAGGCGCTGCGCGAAGAGGGCTACAAAGTCGTGCTCGTCAACAGCAACCCGGCGACGATCATGACCGACCCGGACATGGCCGACGTGACCTACATCGAGCCCATCACCTGGCAGGTGCTGGAGAAGATCATCGCCATCGAAAGGCCAGACGCCGTGCTGCCCACGATGGGCGGGCAGACGGCGCTGAATTGCGCACTCGACCTGCACCGCCACGGCGTGCTGGCGAAGTACGGCGTCGAGATGATCGGCGCCAACGAACGCGCGATCGAAAAAGCCGAAGACCGGATGAAGTTCAAGACTGCCATGACATCCATCGGCCTGGCTTCTGCCAAGAGCGGTGTGGCGCACTCGATGGAAGAAGCGCTGACTGTGCAAAAGCGCATTACCGCCGAGATTGGTGGCACCGGTTTCCCGATGGTCATCCGACCCAGCTTCACGATGGGCGGCACGGGCGGTGGCATCGCCTATAACCCGGACGAATTCGAAGAGATCTGCAAGCGCGGCCTCGACCTGTCGCCGACGAAAGAACTGCTGATCGAAGAAAGCCTGATCGGTTGGAAAGAGTTCGAGATGGAGGTCGTGCGCGACTGCAAAGACAACTGCATCATCGTGTGCAGCATCGAAAACCTGGACCCGATGGGCATCCACACCGGTGACAGCATCACGGTGGCGCCAGCGCAAACGCTCACCGACAAGGAATACCAGGTGATGCGCAATGCCAGCATTGCCATCCTGCGCGAGATTGGCGTGGACACGGGCGGCTCGAACGTGCAGTTCGCGGTTGACCCG
>JANNGN010000093.1:0-6885 GCA_031403895.1 Rubrivivax sp.
GTGGGCTCGCCGCCCATCGTCAGGCGCACGTCCTGCTGCTGCAACTGCGCATCGACCTCATGGCCGAGCTTGACGATGGCGCGCCACTGATCGTCGGTGTAGGGCAGCGTGACACGCGGCGACTCGTAGATGCGCGACACCGCCATGTGGTGCGAGAACTCGACCTCGCTGTCGTCCACCGCGCCGCTGATTGGTGCGGCGCTGCCGGGTTCGGGTGTGCAGGCCACGGGGATGTGGCCTTCGCCCGCTAGCAGACCCGAGGTCGGGTCAAGGCCGATCCAGCCGGCGCCGGGCAGGAAGACTTCGCACCAGGCGTGCAGGTCGGTGAAGTCGGTCTCTGCGCCCGAGGGGCCGTCGAGCGCCTTCACGTCGGGCTTGAGCTGGATCAGGTAGCCCGAGACAAAACGCGCCGCCAGACCGAAGTGGCGCAGCGTCTGCACCATCAGCCAGCCGGTGTCGCGGCAGGAACCGCTTTTGTTCGTCAGCGTGAGCTCTGGTGTCTGCACGCCAGGCTCCATGCGGATCAGGTAGCTGATGTCCTTTTGCAGCCGCTGGTTGATGCCGACCAGGAAGTCGATGGTGCGCTGCTTGGGCAGCTTGATGCTGTCAACGAAGGCCTTGAAGTTGGGCGTCGGCTCTGCCTTCACGAGGTAGGGCACGAGGTCGCGCGCCACGTCTTCGGCGTAAGCGAAAGGGAAGCTCTCGGCCTCGGGTTCGAGGAAGAAGTCGAAGGGGTTGAGCACCGACATCTCGGCCACCAGATCGACCGTGACCTTGAATTCGCGCGCCGACTCGTGGAACTGCATGCGTGCCACGTAGTTGGCGAAGGGGTCCTGCTGCCAGTTGATCCAGTGGTCAGCCGGCTCCACGCGCAGCGAGTAGCTCAGGATGCGCGTGCGGCAGTGCGGCGCCGGCCGCAGCCGCACCAGTTGCGGCCCAAGACAAACCCGTCGGTCGTAGCGGTAGTGGGTGACGTGGTTCAGCGCAACATGGATGGACACGGGGCAGGGCTCCTGAAAATTGGGTCTGTGGGCGACTTGCAAGGTCCGGGCCTGCCCTTGCGGCGCCCGCACATTTCTGCCCAACCCTCTGGGCGCTGATGATGCCAGCAAGCCAGCGCGTGGCCGTGCGCCGGAACCCTGCTTGCGCGGCCTTGTACCCGGACACCCGGGTGCTCAAGTGAATCATCCCGCGCGTCAATTCGGCGCTGGGCGGTGATGCCAGTAGCGCTGGCGCTGCTCGCGCGTACACACCGCCTGCCCTTGCGCCCACACCCAGGCGCCACAGCGGTCGCTGCGCATGACGCGGATGCCGCGCGCCGCGTAACGCGCCAGCACGTCAGTCGCCGGGTGACCGTAGCGGCTGCGGTAGCCGGCCTGCACCACCGCCACTTGCGGCGCCACAGCGTCCAGGAAAGCGGCGGTGGACGATGTGCGGCTGCCGTGGTGCGGCACCAGCAGCACGTCGCTCTTCAGCGCGGGCGCTGCGCGCAGAACCAGCGCGGCTTCCTGCGCCGCTTCGATGTCGCCCGTGAGCAGCACGCTGCCGGCTGCGCTGTGTACGCGCAGCACGCAGCTCAGCGCGTTGCTCTTCAGCGCCAGTGCGTGGTCGGTGGCCAGTGGATGCAGCACCTCGAAGTACACGCCGTCCCACTGCCACGCCTGCCCCGCCTGGCAGCGCGTTTGCGGCACATTGCCAAGGTGGCGCAACGGGTGGGCATCGACGAGCGACGACGACATCGCCAGCACGGGCAGGCCGCGCAACACTGCGGCGGCGCCGCCCACGTGGTCGGCGTCGCGGTGGCTCAGCATCAGCAGGTCGATCCGGCGCTCGCCGCGTGCGCGCAGCAAAGGCACCAGCACGCGCGTGCCGGCATCGGACTCGCGCGCGTATTGCGGCCCGGTGTCGTACACCAGCAGGTGCGAGGCGGTGCGCAGCAGCACGGCGGTGCCTTGGCCGATGTCAGCAGCCAGCAACTCGAAGTGGCCGGGCGCCGGCCGCAGCACCGGTGGCGCCAGCAGCGGCAGCATCAGCGGCAGCGCCAGCAGCCGCAGCCGCCAGGGCAGCGGCAGCACCGCCAGCAGCGCGGCCAGCAGTCCACAAGCCACTGCCCAGGGCGGTGCCACAGCGGCATGCCAGACGGGCAGCGGCGCCGAGGCCAGAAACTGCAGCAGCGTGATCAGCAACTGCACGAACCACGCCGCCACCCCCCACAACGGCGGCACCAGCAGGCCGAGCAAGGCCAGCGGCGTGATGAGCAGGGTGACGAGTGGAATCGCCACCAGATTGGCGGCAAAACCGACCAGCGACAGTTGTTGAAAGAACAGCAGCGACAGTGGCGCCAGCCCCACCGTGGCCACCGCCTGCGTGCGCAAGCCGGCCCGCAGCGCGGCCAGGCTGCGCGCGCGCCAGCCCTCGGCGCGCTCAGCCGAAGCAGGCGCTGGCGCCGACACCACCAGCAGGCCCACGGCTACGAATGACAGCCAGAAGCCGGGCTGCAGCAAGGCCCACGGGTCGATCAGCGTCACCACCACGGCCGCCGCCAACAGCACCGCCGGCAGCGGCCAGCGCAGGCCCAGTTGCCGCAGCAGCACCACCGCCGCGATCATCCACACCGTGCGCTGCGCCGGCACGCTAAAGCCGGCCAGCAGCGCGTAGCCGGCCGCCGCCGCCAGGCCACCCCAACGCGCGGCCGTCGGCGCCGGGCAGGCCAGCAGCAGGCGCGGATGCAGCCGCCACAAGCGGCCGACGAGCAGCGCCGCTAGCCACGCGAACATCGTCACGTGCAGGCCGGAAATGCTCATCAGATGCGCCACGCCGGTGACGCGGAAGAGATCCCAATCCTGGCGCTCGATGGCAGCCTGGTCACCGACCGCCAGCGCCGCCAGCACACCGGCGACGGCAGGGTCCGGGATGCGCGCCTGGATCGCGTCGCGCCAGTCCTGGCGCAGGCGGTTGATGAAAGCACTGGCGTTGTCATGCAGCTTGCGGGCTTCGTCGCCAGGGCGCGAACGCACCGTGCCGCTGGCGCCGATGCCCTGTTCGAACAGCCACAGTTCGAGGTCGAAGCCATGCGGGTTGAGCGTGCCGTGCGGCTGGCGCAGGCGCGCAGTGAGGCGCCAGCGCTGGCCGGCGCGCACGGGCTCGGCCGGGCCGCCCAGCACGGCGTCGTCGTCCATGCCGCGGTACCAGCCCAGCGACACCAGGCGCGGGACTTTCACGGGCGCACCCTGCTGCGTGGCGGTCTCGACCTCGAACACGAAACGCGTCCCGTCCAGCCCTTCGCGCGGCAGCGAGGCCACGCTGCCGGTGAGCACGAGGTCCTGCCCTTCCAGTGCGGCGGGCAGGGCTTCGGCGAGCCGGGCATCAGCACGCAGGTGGGTGCTGCAAAAGCCCAGCAGCAATGCGGCGACGGCAGCGATTGCCAGTCCGCTCCAGCGGCCGCGCAAGCGCCAGGCCAGCAGCACCAGCACGAGCGACGTGGCCGTCAACAGCCCCACCCGGGCGCTGTCCCACAATTCCGGCATTTGCAGCTGCAGCGCAGCGCCGGCCAGCCAAGCCAGCGCGGGCGCGGCCCAGAACAGCGCTGGCCCTGGCGCTGCGGGGCGTGCCTTCGACGCCGTCAATCTGAAGGCCCAGAGCTCATGAAGGGGCAGTGTAGGATGCCGCGCGACCCGCGCATGCACCCTCAAAGGACCCCCGTCATGACCCCTCAGGACCGCCTGCAAACGCTGGGCATCACGCTGCCCCCCGTCGCCGTGCCAGCTGCGGCCTACGTGCCGTTTGTGCGCAGCGGCAACCTGGTGTTCATCTCGGGCCACATCGCGAAGAAGGACGGCAAGGCCTGGGTCGGCCAGCTTGGCCTGACGACGAACACCGAAGAAGGCAAGGCGGCGGCGCGCGCCATTGCGATCGACCTCCTGGGCACGCTGCAGGCCGCTGTGGGCGACCTGGGCCGCGTCAAGCGCATCGTCAAGGTGTTGAGCCTTGTCAACAGCACGCCCACTTTCACCGAGCACCACCTCGTCACCAACGGCTGCAGCGAACTGCTCGGCGCCGTCTTCGGGCCCGAGGTCGGCGCGCACGCGCGCAGTGCCTTCGGCGTGGCACAGTTGCCGATGGGCGCCTGTGTCGAGATCGAGTTGATCGCCGAAGTTGCGGCGTGAATCGCAGGGCGGGCTCGCCGAGCACGGCGCTGTTGCTGGCCGCCGTGCTGGTGCCGCTGGCCGCCGTGGCGGCGGCGCTGGTGTCGCAGCACTTCTTCGACATGCAGCCCTGCCCGTGGTGCGTGCTGCAGCGGGTGGTGTTTGTCGCCATCGCGCTGGCCGCGCTGCCGGGCCTGCTGGTCCAGCGGGCCGGCGTGCGACGCGCCAGCGCGGCCGCGGTGCTAACCCTTTCGCTGAGCGGGTCGGCGGCCGCGCTCTGGCAGCACTTCGTGGCCGCCAGCAGCGTGTCGTGCAACATGACGCTGGCCGATCGCATCGTCGGCGGGCTTGGGCTCGATGCACTGGCGCCGCAAGTTTTTGCGGCCTACGCCACCTGCGCCGACGCGGCGGTGAAGATCGCCGGCATCGCCTACGAGTTCTTCAGCCTGGGGCTCTTCATCGCGCTCGGCCTGGCGGCCATCGCCGTCTGGCGGCGGCCGTTTTGAGCGTTTGCGAAGCCGCTTCAGACGCGGCGGCGGCGGCGCGCCAGCATCAGTCCGGCCAGGGCCAGGCCCACCAGCGCCACGCTGCCCGGCTCTGGCACCCGCAGTGATGTCAACAGGAAGTCCTGCTTGCCAGACCGCGTCAGCGCGTACACCTCGTAGCGGTTGGCCGTGGTGCTGGCCGCCTGCAGCATCTGCGTGGCGCCGGCGGCATAACTGCTGAGATCGGTGAACGTGGCGGCAGCGGCTGAGGGTGCGGCCGACCAGTCGCTGTCGTACACGATGTTCCACACCGCGAGTTGCATCGCCGTTGACTCTGCCGCGCTGTCCACGCGCGTGGCGTCGTTGGCGGCCCAGCTCATGAGCTGGCCCAGGCGCTCGGCCACCACCGCTCCGTCGGGCCGGTTGCTGTTCAGCACACGGCGAGCCTGGAAGTAGCTGCTGGCGTCGACGATGCTGTAGCCCTTCATCGCGCCGCTGCTGAAGTAGAACGACTCTTCAAGTTCGATGCAGTAGGTCAGGAACGAGAGGGTGTTGAAGAGCCCTGCCGCCGCCAGCGTGCCGCGAAAGCCCCCGGCAGGCCCGTTGTAGCTGCCAGCCTGCACACCCAGGCCACTGGACTGCACGTTGTTGCCATTGCCAAAGGCCCAGCCCGTGAGGGTGACTTCAGCGGCCTGGCTGGCCAGGCTCGAAGTGGCCAGGGCCATGCCCAGGAGTGGCCCGAGGAATCTTGTTTTCATGCACTGCTTTCGGTCTCGACCGGTCGCCCAACGCGCCAGCTTCTGATGCCAGGAGTTTGCCGATGCGCAGCGCCGCGCACACCTCCTTGATTACAGGTAAGCACCTGAAACAAGGGAGCTCATTGCAGTGCAACAAGTCACGCGCAGTGCAGTGCGCGCGTAACTGCCGCGTTAGCCCGCCAGCACGCGCGCCACTTTCTGCAGGCCGTCCACCTTGCGTCCCTTGCGCGCTCGCTTGCCCGTGTGCAGGGCCAGTGCGGCTGCTTTGAGAATCTCTTCCTTGGGCTTGCCACCACGGCCGCTGCCGATCACGGTGAGTGCGTCGGCACAGGTGGCCACCGACAGCAGCGGCGCCTTTGCATCCACGTCCATCAACGTCAGGCCCTTGCCGCCGTTGCCTTGCAGCTTCAGTTCATCCAGCGCAAACACCAGCAGCCGGCCGTCCAGCGCCAGGCACGCCACCTGGCGGTGCGAGGCGGCCACGCGCACGGGCGGAAGGAGAAGCTGCCCGTCTTCCAGTGTCAGGAAGCTCTTGCCGCCGCGGTTGCGGCCCACCATGTCGCCCGCCTTGGCCAAGAGGCCGAAGCCGCCGGTGTTGGCCAGCAGCAGCGTGGTGTCAGCGGCGCCTGCAAAGTAGTGCGCGATCTGGGTGCCGGCCTCCAGGTCGATCAGCGTCGTGATGGGCACGCCGTCGCCGCGCCCGCCGGGCAGCAGCGCGGCTGGCACGCTGTACACGCGGCCCGATCCCTTCGAGGCCGTGCCGAACACCAGCAGCGTGTCCACCGAGCGGCCGGTGAAGGTGCCGTACAGCGCATCACCCGGCTTGAACGCGAGCGCGCCAGTCTCGACCTCATGGCCCTTGAGCGCGCGCACCCAACCCTTCAGGCTCACGACCACCGTCACCGGTTCATCGACGACCTTGATCTCGACGACCGCCTTCTTCTCTTCCTGGATCAGCGTGCGGCGCGCGTCGCCATGCAGCTTGGTGTCGGCTTCGATCTCCTTGATCACGGTGCGCTTCAGCGCCGCGGGCGTGGCCAGGATTTCTTCGAGCCTGGCCTGCGCGTCGCGCTGCTCTTTCAGCTCCTGCTCGATGCGGATCGCTTCCAGCCGCGCCAGTTGGCGCAGGCGGATGTCCAGGATGTCATCCGCCTGGCGCTCACTGAGCTTGAAGCGGTTCATCAGCGCCGGCTTGGGCTCATCGGCGTTGCGGATGATGCGGATCACCTCGTCGATGTTCAGCAGCACGAGCTGCCGGCCTTCCAGCACATGGATGCGGTCCAGCACCTTTTGCAGCCGGTTGCGGGTGCGCCGGTCCACCGTGGCCAGGCGGAAGTCGATCCACTCCTGCAGGATGCGCCGCAGCCCCTTGCCCACCGGCCGGCCGTCCAGGCCGACCATGGTCAGGTTCATCGGCACGCTGCTCTCAAGACTGGTGTGGGCGAGCAGCGTGGTGATGAGCTCGGACTGCTCGATGCTGCGGCTCTTGGGCTCGAA
>JANNGN010000094.1:0-7570 GCA_031403895.1 Rubrivivax sp.
GCCAGCCTGGACCCGGGCGCCAAGCGCGAAGTCGAAGCGCTGATCGAAGACCTGGTGCAGGACGGCGTGACGCTGGTCTTTTCCACCCACAACCTCGGCCAGGCCAAACGCCTGGCCACGCGCGTGATCTACCTCGAAGCCGGGCGCCTGGTCGTGGACCTGCCGGTGCAGCCCTTTTTCAATGGTCCGCTGCCCACCGAGGCGGCGCTTTTTCTCAAAGGTGAACTTCCATGGACATGACTTCAAAGTTCCGTCGCGGGCTGCTCTGCGTCGTGATGCTGCTGGGCGCCGCTGCCGCGCCGGCGCAAGACCGTTTCATCGTGATGGCCTCCACCACATCCACCGAGCAGTCCGGCCTGTTCGGCCACCTGCTGCCGATCTTCAAGCAGGCCAGCGGCATCGACGTGCGCGTGGTCGCAGTCGGCACCGGCCAGGCGCTGGACAGCGCGCGGCGCGGCGACGCCGACGTGGTGCTGGTACACGACACGGTGGCCGAAGAGAAGTTCGTTGCCGAGGGCTTCTCGAAGCGCCGCCTGCCGGTGATGTTCAACGACTTCGTGCTCATCGGGCCCGCAGCCGACCCGGTGCAGACGCGTGGCAACAATATCAGCGCTGCGCTGGCCAAACTCGGCAAGTCCGGCATCTTCATCTCGCGCGGCGACAAGAGCGGCACCCACGCGGCCGAGTTGCGCTACTGGAAGACGGCCGGCGTCGATTTGGCTGCCAACAAACCCGCCGGCTACCGCGAATGTGGCTGCGGCATGGGCCCGGCGCTGAACATGGCCGCGTCGCTCAACGCCTACGTGCTGGCCGACCGCGGCACCTGGTTGTCGTTCAAGAACCGCGGCGACCTGAAGGTGCTGGTCGAAGGCGACAAGAGCCTCTTCAACCTCTACGGCGTGATGGTGGTGGATGCCGCCCGCCACCCGCATGTGAAGCAGGCCCTGGCACAGCAGTTTTCAGACTGGATCACCTCAAGCGCGGGGCAGGCAGCGATTGCCAGCTACCAGATCGGTGGCGAACAGCTGTTCTTCCCCAGCGCCGACAGGCTCTGAGGACTTGGACGCTGATCCGCCGGGCGGGCTTTCCCTGGGGCACCGGCTGCTGCGCTTCGCGCAGAATTCCGGCTGCACACAAGGATGCTTTGCATGGTCGCCAATGGCGGTGTCGAGAGCCCGATTCTGTGCAGCGGCCATGCCCGCTGATGTGGCTTGTGGCTGCGCCTGAAAGCAGGGCGCTGTCTGCCGCGAAGATGGCCTTGCATGAACGGCCGCTGCCACTGGATCCCGCCGCCCCATGCCCACACCGCAGCTTCACGCCGACAACACCGCCACTGCGCCGCGATGGCCTGATCCGTCGCCCCCACTGATGTTTCATGCAGGGCCCCCACCATGAGCACCCGCACCACGCCGCCGTTCCGCGCCGACCACGTCGGCAGTTTCCTGCGCCCCAAGTTCCTGCTCGAAGCGCGCGAGCACAAGGCGCGGGGCGAGATCACGGCCGAGCAGTTGCGCAGCGTCGAAGACCGCGCCATCACCGACATCGTGAAGTTTCAACAGGACGTGGGCCTGCAGAGCATCACCGACGGCGAATTCCGCCGCACCTATTTCCACATCGACTTCCTGGACCAACTGGGTGGTGTGAAGACCGACATCCCCGTCACCATTCGCAAGCCCGATGGCAGCGAAGAGCTGGCACCACCGGCCATGCGCGTGGTGGACAAAGTGCGCCATGTGAAGGACATCCAGCGCGCCGACTTCGAATACCTGAAGAGCCAAGTCGCTGCCGGGCTAACGCCAAAAGTGACGATCCCCTCGCCGACCATGCTGCACTTTCGTGGTGGCCGTGCCGGCATCAGCAAGGTCCACTACCCCGAGCTCGACCCCGAGTTCTACGACGACGTGGCGCTTGCCTTTGGCCTGGAGCTGCAGAGCCTGTTCGATGCCGGCTGCCGCTACGTGCAGATGGACGACACCAACATGGCCTACCTGTGCGACGAAAAGATGCGCGAAGCCGCGCGCCAGCGCGGCGACGACCCGAACGAGCTGCCACACCGCTACGCCACCTTCATCAACAAGGTGGTGGCGCACAAACCCGCCGGCATGGTGCTGGCCATGCACCTGTGCCGCGGCAACTTCAAGAGCACGCACGCTGCGGCCGGCAATTACGAACCGGTGGCCGAAGCGCTGCTGTCCGAGATGAAGCTCGACGCCTTCTTCATGGAATACGACGACGAACGCAGCGGCGACTTCCGCCCGCTGCGCTTCCTGACCCCCGGCAAGGTCGTGGTGCTGGGCCTGGTGACGACCAAGTTCGGCGCGATGGAGAGCAAGGACGCGCTCAAGCGCCGCATCGACGAAGCCGCCCGGTACGCGCCGCTGGACCAGCTGGCGCTGAGCCCGCAGTGCGGCTTTTCCAGCACGGTACACGGCAACAACATTGCCGTGCAGGCGCAGCGCGACAAGCTGCGGCTGGTGGTGGAGACGGCCGCCGAAGTCTGGAACTGAAGATCCCGAAACTCTGGAGACAAGACCATGAAGAACTTCACCCTCGTGCTGGTTGTTGCCGCTGTTGCGGCGGCCGCAACGGCCGCGTCAGCACAAGAGATAACGCTCAAGTTCCACCACATCTGGAACCCCCAGGCGATGGCCTCGGTGAACCTGATCACGCCTTGGTGCAACCGAATAGCGGCTGAATCGGCCGGCAAGCTGAAGTGCCAGATATTGCCCGCCATGAGCGGCGGTGGCACGCCGTCACAACTGGTGGACCGCGTGAAGGACGGGGTTGACGACCTCGCCATCACGCTGCCTGGCTACACCGCAGGCCGCTTCCCCAGCACCGAAGTCTTCGAACTGCCATTCATGAGCAATTCGGCCGAGGCTGGTGCGCGCGCCAGCTGGGACTACATCAACAAATATTCGCTGAAGGAATTTCCCGGCACCAAGCTGCTCGCAACCTGGGTTCACGACGAAGGGTATGTGCATACGAATGGCAGGCAGGTGAAGACGCTGGCCGACTTCAAGGGCCTGAAGATGCGCGCACCCACGCGGCAGACCAACAAGCTGCTGGCGGCCCTGGGCGCCAGCCCCGTGGGCATGCCGCTGCCGGCCATTCCCGACGCCGTCAACAAGGGCACTATCGACGGCTTCCTGCTGCCCTGGGAAGTGATGCCTTCGCTGAAGCTGCAGGAGATGGTCAAGTTCCACACCGAGACCGACCCGTCGCGCCCGGCCTTGTACAGCGCGGTCTTCGTGTTTGCGATGAACCAGGCCCGGTACGACAGCCTGCCAGCCGAACTGAAGCAGGTCATCGACAACAACGCCGGGCCCGCGCTGTCGCAGCAGATCGGCAAGCTCTGGGACAACAGCCAGGCCGCAGGGCGCAAGGCGGCGCAGGAGCGTGGCAACAGCTTCTACGTCGTGCCGGCTTCGGAGCTGGACAACTGGGTCAAAGCCTCGGCGCCGCTGTTTGACGACTGGGTGGCCGACATGGACAAACGCGGCAACAACGGCCGCGCGATGCTGGCCGAGGCGCGCGAGCTGCTGCTCAAGTACAAGAAGTGACGGCGTGTCAGTGACGGCGTTTCAGTGACGGGGTTTCAGTGACGGGGTTTCAGTGACGGTCTTGCGGCGCCTGGCGCTGGCCTTCGCGCTGCTGGGCGCGGCAGCCGCGTTGGCGGTGGCGCTGCTGGCGGTGGCCAGCATCGTCGGCCGCGCGTTGTGGTTCAAGCCGATCCCGGGCGACGTGGAGCTGACGCAGTTCGGCATCGCTTGGGCGCTGTCGCTCAGCCTGCCCTGGTGCCAGCTGCGCGGCGCGAACATCATCGTTGACTTCTTCACGCAGCACCTGCGTGAGCGCAGCCTGCGCCTGCTCGACGGCGTGGGCGCCTTGTTGCTGGCGCTGATGTGTACGCTGCTGGCGTGGCGCACGAGCGTGGGTGCGCTGGCGGTGCGCGAGGCGGGTGAGACTTCGATGATCCTGGCGCTGCCGATGTGGTGGGCCTACGCCTCGCTGGCGCCGGGGCTTGCGCTGGCGGCGTGGGTGGCGCTGGTGCAGGCGGCGCGCCACTTGCGAGGCATGCCGCTGCACGACTTGCACGGTGGCGAATCAGCGTGACCCGCAAGCCATGAGCGCCGAGGGTTTCCCGAGGGCTCATTCCCGCTTGGCGGGACCGGCCGCAGGCCGCAGGGTGCAGCAGTGAGTCCGACCGCGATCGGCCTGGCGATGTTCGCCGGCATGCTGCTGCTGATGGCGCTGCGGGTGCCCATCGCCGCCGCCATGTTCATCCCCGGCGCGATCGGGTACTGGAGCCTGTCCGGCGAAACGGCCCTGCTCAACCAGTTGAAGGGCAGCGCCGTGGCGCGGCTGACGGTGTATGAGCTGAGCGTGATCCCGCTGTTCCTTTTGATGGGGCAGTTTGCGACGCAGGGCGGTTTGAGCCGCGCGCTCTTCAAGGCGGCTGCCGCGTTCGTGGGCCACATCCGCGGTGGTCTGGCCATGGCGTCGGTGCTGTCGGCGGGGGCTTTCGGCGCCGTCTGCGGCTCGTCGGTGGCGACGTCGGCCACGATCACGCAAGTGGCCTACCCGGAGATGAAGGCGCAGGGCTACCACGGCCGCCTGAGCACGGCCACACTGGCCGCAGGCGGCACGCTGGGCATCCTGATTCCGCCCAGCGTGCCACTGGTGGTGTACGCCATCCTGACCGAACAGAACATCGCCAAACTCTTTGCCGCGGCGATGGTGCCTGGCATCCTGGCGATGCTGGGTTATCTGGTGGTGATCGGCATCGTGTGCGCGCGCAACCCCGCGCTGGCACCGCCCAGCGCGCGCGTGGCGTGGGCCGCGCGCGGGCGTGCGCTGCTGGGCATCTGGCCGATCGTCGGCATCTTCATCGTCGTGTTTGGTGGCATCTACGGCGGCGTCTTTTCGCCCACCGAAGGCGCGGCCGTCGGCGCGGTGGCGACGCTGGTGGCAGGGCTGGTGCAACGTGAACTGGGCTGGGCCGGACTGCGACGCAGCTTTGTCGGCACGGCGGAAACCAGCGCCATGGTGTTCATGATCTTCCTCGGCGCCGACATGATGAACGCGTCGCTCGCACTCACTGCCATGCCCGCCGCGCTGGCGGCCTGGGTTGGCACGCTGCACGTTGCGCCGCTGGCCATCGTCGGCTGCGTGCTGCTGTTCTACGTGCTGCTGGGCTGCGTGATGGACGAACTGTCGATGCTGCTGCTGACCATCCCCGTCGTCTTCCCGGCTGTCATGGCGCTGGACCTGTGGGGCCTGGCGAGCGAGGACAAAGCGATCTGGTTTGGCGTGCTGGTGCTGATGACGGTGGGCATCGGCCTCATCGCGCCGCCAGTGGGGCTGAACGTCTATGTCGTCAACAACCTGGCGCGCGACGTGCCGATGGCCGAGACCTACAAGGGCGTGTTCCCGTTCCTGGCCTGGGACGCGTTGCGGCTGTTGCTGCTGCTGTTCTTTCCATCGCTGGCACTGGGGTTGGTGACGCTGCTGTTTACGCGCTGAGTTATGCGCTAACTTACGCGCTGAGTTGCACGCTCAGGCCGCGCCCAGCGTCGCCCGCCGGTAGTCGCTGGGCGCCATGCCCAGGTGGGCGCGGAAGACGCGGCTGAAGTGCGCCATGTTCGAGAAGCCGAAGCTGAAGGCCACGTCGGTGATCGAGCGGTGGGCTTGTGACCGTTCATCGAAGGTCTTGCGGCAGGCCTGCAGCCGGCGGTTGAGGATGTAGCCGGCAACGCCGTCGGGCTCCTCGGCGAAGGCGTTGTAGAGCTGGCGCCGGCTGCAGTTGAGCGCATGCGCAATCGCGTCCACCGACAGCGCGGGGTCACCCAGCTGCTGCGCCACATGCTGCTTGATGCGCTCGCGCAGCGCTTCACGTTGCGTCACGGCCGCGCCCATGCCGGCCAGGTCCAGCAGCGACAGGTGCACAAACTGCGTGATCGCATCGCCGACGCCGCGCGCTGCGGCTTCGCTCATGCCGGGCAGTTCGCGGTAGGCCGAGCGCATGGTCTCCAGCGCCAGCCGCGCGACGCCGCCGCTGCCGCCCAGGCGGCGCGCCATCAGCGGGTCGAGGGCTAAACCGCGTTCGATGAAGTGCGCCTTGGGCACCATGACGACGAGGTGCTCGACGCGCACCGGGTTGGCCACGGTGTAGCTGTCGGTGGTGTCGTAGATGCTCCACTGGTCGGGCGTGACCCAGGCTTCGCGGCCCTTCTGTTCAACGCCGGCACAGCCCACATACGGTGCCACGATTTTCAGATAGCCCTGTTCTGAGGAGCGCACCTGCGACGCCGAGCGCGTGACGCGGTGGCGGTTGGCTTCCAGCCGCGTCAGCACGATGTCGCCGGCGCGCACGGTGGCGATGCGGCCGTCGAATTCGGTGTCGCCGTAAACGTCGTTTTTCAGGCCGCTGAAGAGGCGGTTGATCCAGTCGCCCCACAGGCCCACACGTTCGGCGGGTGGGGCCAAGTCGGTGTCGAAGGTCTGCACGGGGTGGGTCATGAAGGAGCTGCTGTGTGGCCGGCCGAAGCGTATCGGCAAGGGACACGCAGCTCAAGGCCCGGGGCGGGGTGTCGCGGGTAAGCCCGAGGCCACCGTGCACGGATCGGCAAGTCGGGTGGCATGGCCCGGCAAGCACACAGGCGGCTTGCTTGCTCACAATGCAGCGGCGTGACCGGCTCGGTTTGATGCCTGCATGCGCGCGCCCACCGTCAAGGAGACCCCCATGAGCCAACGCATCGTTAATCCCGCCGGCCTGAAGCGCCGCACCGTCGTCCAGGCCTTGGCGTCCGCACCGGCCGTGCTGGCCTTGCCCGGCATGGCACGCGCTCAGGCCGCGCCCGTGCGCATTGGCTACACGATGGCGCGCACGGGCCCGTGGACCACCGGCGCGCAAGTCAGCCAGGAGCCGAACTACCTGCTCTGGGCCGAGCAGCAGAACGCGGCCGGCGGCCTGAACGTGAAGGGCAGCAAGCGACCCATCGAACTCATCAGCAGCGACGACCGCAGCGACACTGAAACCGTGGTGCGCACTTACGAAAAGCTGATTGGCAGCGACAAGGTCGATCTGATCCTGCCGCCCTGGGGCAGCAACGCCAACTTTGCGGTGGCGCCATTGGCCAACCGCTTCGGCTACCCGTTCCTGGCGCCCACCGCGCTGAGCCGCCGGCTCGTCGAGATGAAGCTGCCGTACTTCTTCCTGATGCTGCAGCAGCCGAAATCGATGATGGACGCGCTGGTGGACATGCTGAAAGTCAGCGGCGCCAAGAGCGTGGCGGTCGTGTACGTGGACGACCTCTTCGGCCTGGAGAACTACGCCGCGCTGAAGGTGGCGCTGGCCGGCAGCGGCATCTCGATCGTCGAGGACAAGAGTTACCCGCTGGGTGTCAAGGACCTGAGCCCCGTGCTGCGCAGCATGAAGGACAAAAACCCGGACGCCTTCGTCGGCCTGACCTACCCGCCCGACACCATCCTGGTCAGCCGCCAGAGCAAGGAGATCGGCTTCAACCCGAAGTTCTTCTACGCGTCGGTGGGCACTGCGTTTCAGCTC
>JANNGN010000095.1:0-5793 GCA_031403895.1 Rubrivivax sp.
GCGCCAATGTCCGCAAAGCGCAGCGCGGTAGTGCCGAATTCAATGGGGCATTGGTTGGCAGGCGGGCTCGTGCACTGGGTGAGACCCGTGGTGACGATGGGAGAGTCGTAGGTCAGCACCAGTGCCGAACCGTCCAGGCGCCACTGCGCGGCGCGGGCGTTGTCGGTCACGACCGTGGCCGTGCCGTCGGCCCGCAGCGTGATGCGCGGCGCGGTCGGCGTGTGTCCGCCAGCGCCATAGCCATAGCGCAGCAGCACCGGGGCGGCGCCGGCGTCGGGCACCGCCGGTGCGATGGTCAGCGCCGGGTCGGTGAGCGCGGCGGTCCAGGCGGCTTCCAGTTGTGCGGGGTCGGCCGCGCGGCGTGTGGACTGGAACGCGGCCAGCGCGGTCGCCGACTGCAGCAGGTCACGCGTGCTGGCCACGCCTTCCGGCAAGGCCACACCGCCGTCCACCACCAGCCGCACCAGCGCAGCGGCGTAGAGCACCGCGTTGCTGTCGATCTTCTGCGCGGCGGCAGCCAGTTCTGCGTTGCTGCGCGGTGCGGCGCCGGCCTGCGCCATCAACCCGGCCTGTGCGGCGCTCAAGTGCGTGACCATCAGGGCGGGCGCCCTTTCGGCCGTCAGCGTGCCGTTGCGCACCTGCGCCGCCAGGCCACCCACTTCACCCACATGGCTCGTTAGCACCACGGCACTCTGGCTGCCCACGCCCGTGGCCGTGAGGGTGACAAAGTCGCTGGGCTGGCTGGCCTTGACGGCCACGCTGTAGCGGCCCGCCGCGTCGGCGTCGGCGCTGAAGGTCTGGCTGCCCACCGTGGCCTGCACCTTGGCGTTGGCGATGGGGCCGTCGGTGACCACACCCTGCAAGGCAAACTGCGCCTCGACCTGCAGCCGCACGGTGGCCGTGCTGCTGGCGCTGTCAACGTCCAGCCTGTAGCTGAATTCGTCGGGGCCGAAGTAGCCCGCGTTGGGCGTGTAGATCAAGGCGCCGGCGTCGAGGCTGAGCGTGCCGTTCGTTGGCGCGGCAGCCACGCTCAGAACTGCGGTGCCGCCGCTGGCCGTGTCGTTGCCCAGCACGGCCAGTGGGCTGGCAGCGTCCCAGCCCACGGTGAAGGTGTCGTCTGCGGCCGTCGCAGTGGGCGGGGCGTCGTTGTTGCTGCAGGCCGGGGTCGCCAGCAGTCCGGCAATCACCAGGGCCTGCCAGGCACGCACCATGGCCTGGTGGCGCAGCAGTGGCCTTGCGGGCCAGGCCTGAAGGGGCCTGGGCTTGAGGGGTGTGAGGGTTTGCATGGCGGTGACTTTCCAGCGTGAGGGTCGAGGACATGGCGGTTGCGGTCCTCGTGCTGGGCAAGTTAACGGCCGACATCGCTGGCATCACCCCCCGCGCTGGGGGCGCCGGTCCCGGCATCGGCACTTTTGGGGATGCCTTCTGCGCGGCCTGCAGGCTGAGCCTTTCAAGGCGTCAGGTAGCCGCCGTCCAGCGGCAGCGCGTGGCCCGTGGTGAATCAGGCGTCCTTCGAGACTGGCCAGCCGCACGAAGAGCGTGGGGGCCGTGGCACCAGGCTCAAATCACGCTCATTCGACAGCCACACGGGCGGCAGTCATGGCATGGATGCCCAGGCGCGACGCTCGCGCGCAGCGGTGCGAATCGCCAGTTTCCAGAACCACGTCCTGCGGCTCGCCGTCGAAGGTGAGCCACAACGTGCCAGCCTGGCAGCGCACGGTGCAGCCCTGGGGCTGATTGAGCCAGACCGTGGCGCCACGGACCAGACCGCGCTGCAGCCGGGGCGTGGCCCGGGCTGACCGTCTGGCGGTCAGCGTCGCGATGAGCGTGCTCAAGACGGACGGGGTGACGCTGCGGCTGGCGGCAGTGGTGGTGGTGGTGGTGGTGGCAGTGGTGATGAAGGGACTGTTCATGGTCTTCTCTCCTGGGTGCAGCCGGTGGCCTTTGTCGATGTCTGGACTGTCCGCCGCCAGCGGCCGCGCTGTCCTGAAGCGGCGCCTAAACGTTGCTAAGCCCGAATTCCCCCGCGCCATCTACAGTCGTGCTGCAAGCAGCGCTGCCGCGCGGCAAGAACACATCGCCCGGGAGGCGCCATGCTGGACACGTTGAGGCTTGGTGAATTTGAGATCCGCGCCGATGAGAGGCGGGTGCTGCGCGGCGGCCAGCCGCAAGTCCTTGGCGCGCGCGCCTTCGACCTGCTGCTGGCGCTGGCCCAGCACCACGACCGCGTGGTCAGCCGGCGCGAGCTGATGGCGCTGGTCTGGCCCGGCCTGGTGGTCGAGGACAACAACCTCACGGTGCAGATGTCGGTGCTGCGCAAGCTGCTGGGGCCGGCGTGCATCGCCACCGTGCCGGGCCGCGGTTACCGCTTGACGGCTGCAGTGGCAGCGCCAGCCCGGACCGACGGCGCGCCACCTGATCTGAATGCGGCCACTGCGGTGGCCGCCGTGAACGCAGTGACCGCAGCCACCGCTCAGGCGACCCCGCTTTACGGCCGCGCCGACGAGCTGGCGTCACTGCGCCAGGCCGTGCTGTCGCAGTCGATGGTCACCCTGCTCGGCACGGCCGGCGTCGGCAAGACAAGCCTGGCGCGCGCGCTGGCCAACGAGCTCGGTCCCACCCTGCCCGACGGCGCCGTGGTGGCCGAGTTGGCACCCCTGGCCGACCCGGCGCTGGTCGCCGTGACGGTGGCGGCCGCACTCGGCCTGCCACCGGCAGCGGCGCTGCGCCCTGAAGCGCTGGCCGCCGCCGTGGCCAGCCGCCGCGGCCTGCTGGTGCTGGACAACTGCGAACACCTGGCCGACAGCGTGGCCACGCTGGCCAGCGCCTTGCTGGCGGGTGCGCCGGGCTTGCACCTGTTGGCCACCAGCCAGGTGCCGTTACAACTGCCGCAGGAACAGCGTGTGCGGCTGGGGCCGCTGGCCACATCGACGGCAGACGGCGCATGCAAAGCCGACGCCGACGCCGTGCAACGCGCTCGCCAGGCCGGCGCGGTGGTGCTCTTTGAAGCGCGCGCCCAAGCCAGCGACCCGCAGTTCATGCTCACCGAGGCTAACGTCGATGGTGTGGTGGCCATCTGCCGCCAGCTCGACGGCGTGGCGCTGGCCATCGAACTGGCGGCGGCGCGCCTGCGCTGGCTGGGCGTGGACGGCCTGCGCACGCGGCTGCAGGCCGAGCTGGGTGAACAGCTGCGTGTGCTGGCCGGCGGCGCCCGCCTGGCCCTGCCGCGCCACCAGACCCTGCGCGCGGCGCTGGACTGGAGCCACGCGCTGCTGTCAAGCGACGAGCAGGCGGTGTTCCGGCGCCTGGGTGTGTTCGCCGGTGGCTTCTCGCTGGCTGCGGTGCAGCGTTTGGCAGCTGACGAGCAGATCGACGAATGGGCGGTGCTGGACCTGCTGGGCCAGTTGATCGACCGTTCACTGGTGGTGGCTGACTTCGACGGCAGCGCCGCCCGCGCCGCAGGCGCACCGGCGGATGCTGCCAGCGCGCCGCGCTACCGGCTGCTGCAAAGCCTGCGCGAATACGCAGTGGCGCAGTTGCAAGCCCGGGCAGAGCTCGACACCTGGCGCCAGCGCCACGCCGCGTACTTTGGCGAGCTGGCCTTCAGCCAGGGCGGCACCACAGCCCTTCTGCGTTCGATGGCCGAGCGCTGGCCGCTGGTGCTGGAGCACGACAACCTGCGCGCCGCGCTGGACTGGGCGGCCGAACACGACCCCGCCCGGGCCCTGAGCGTGGCCGCCGAGTTGCTGCCCTTCTGGCGCGAACGCGGCCACCATGCCGAAGCGCAGCGGCGTTGTGCGCCCCTGCTCGATGACCCGGCCAACCAGCAGCCCAGCCCTGTGCGGGCGCGCGTGCGCACCGCCCTGTGCGCGCTGGCCAATGAACGCAACCAGACGCAGCTCATCCGGCCGCTGGCGACTGCGGTGCTGGCCGACGCGCGCGTGCTCGCCATCCCGACGCTGGAATCCATGGGCCACATCTGGCTGGCCCATGCCGACCTCGCCGAAGCCGACCCGGCCGCCGCCGCCGACCAGTACCGCCAGGCGCTGGCCATCCTGCGCCAGCTCGACGAGCCGTTGCGCGTGGCCGAGACGCTGACCAACCTGTCGTGCATGCTGATCGAACAGGGCCTGGTGGACGAGACCGGGCCGCTGCTGGCCGAGGCGCTGGCGCTGTACCGCGCGGCCGACAACGTCTGGGGCCAGGGCTTCGTGCATTCGACGCTGGGCGAAGCCGCCTTCGCGGCCGGTGACTTCACTGTGGCGCTGGCCAGCGCCGAACAGGGGCTCGGCTTGCACCGCCAGTTGCAGCACCAGCACCGGCTGAGCTATTCACTGTTGCAGTGCGGGCAGATGCTGCTGCGCGTGGGTCGCCGTGACGAAGCCCGCGCCCACCTGGCCGAGGGCCTGGCGATCACGCTGCTGAACGGCTTTGATGAGCAGACGACGATCGTGCTGGTGCAGGCTGCGCTGCTGGCGGCCGACGCGGGCGAGCCGCAGCGCGCCGCCACGCTGCTGGGTGCGGCGCAGGCCAACATCGACCGCGGCGGCGCCTTGGTGGGCCGGCCGGACCACGCCGAATTCGCGCGCGCCCGGCAGCGTGTGCAGGCCACGCTGTCGGCGCCGGAATGGGATGCGGGCCGGGAAGCCGGGCTGGCGCTGTCGCAGCGTGACGCGGCGGCGCTGGCGCTTTAGTGCTGGGTAGGGTCCAGGGCTGCGGTCTCTTCCGGTGCGGGCGTGGCGCGAGGCCGAGGTTCAGGTCCGGGCGCTGACCAGGAATGATTCGCGCAGCGGCGTGCCGGCCAGCAGTGGCGCCAGCTTGGAGAGCTGCTGCTGCACATAGCCGCTGCTCTCGCCGGCCTTCTGGTCGGCTTCGGTCTCCCACATCGTCACCGACATGGTCTTGCCGGTGACGGGGTCGGTCAACAGCAGCGCGCCCTTGAAACCTGTGAGCTTCTGCGCCGCCGGCACGATGGAATCGCGATAGATCGTGGCGGCTTCTTCGGTCTTGCCGGGTTGGGTTTGCACGGTGATGACTCTGGCGAACATGGTGTTTCTCCTTCGGGTGGACAAAGGCTCAGGGCGAGCCGGAAGATCGCGCAGCGGCGCTGCAGCGGGTGATGCCGTGGCGGGCGATGGTCTGCCGCACCAGCGTCGGATTGAGACTCGGCAGCGTGACCACCGCAGCGCCCTGCGCCAGCGCGCACAGCGTGTCGCGCACGAAGCCCTCGAACTGGCTCATGGGCCGCAGTGACAGTGTGACATCGCCCGCGCCCAATGGCTCGGCGCGCTCGATCTGCCCGAGGCGCCTCATGACGGCACGGTGGGTCTGCGGTTGGCCAGGCTCGTGGCGGGCCGTGCCGGGCGAGAGCAGCCACAGAGCCAGGCTGTCGATGCCCGCCGCCGGCTGCGGCTCGGCGTCGGCACAGGCCAGCAAGGTGGTGAAGGACACGCTGGCGTCGGCCTCGCCCAGCACGATGAACTGCACCGGGCCGGCGCTGCCGATGGCAGCGCCTGCGATGCG
This sequence comes from Rubrivivax sp., assembly GCA_031403895.1. Taxonomy (GTDB): domain Bacteria; phylum Pseudomonadota; class Gammaproteobacteria; order Burkholderiales; family Burkholderiaceae_C; genus Rubrivivax. Next base: position 5,524 of record JANNGN010000095.1, read on the forward strand.
CACCGTGGCCAGCAAGGCCGGTGTGGTGAAGACAAAGCGCGCGCCGGTGTCTCGTAGCTGACTTGCGAGTTCAGCGGCGCTGCGGTCCGGCTCGGCAGCGCTGACGGCCCCGCCCGCAGCCAGGGCGGCGAGCGCAGCGATGGCCCATTCGGGCGCGTTGGGCGCCACCATCAGCAGCACCGCACCCGGCCCGAAACCCAGCGCGGCCAGGCCCGCCGCACAGCGGCCCACCAGGTGGTCGAGCGCGGCGTGGCTGTAGCGGCTGCCGCT
>JANNGN010000096.1:0-2766 GCA_031403895.1 Rubrivivax sp.
GGCGGTGGGTTGAAGGCCAAGTTTCAAATCGAAGGCACGGTGGCGGTGGACGACGGCAGTGCGGCTGGCTTCAGATGGAACCGCGACACCTTTGTCGGTCTCGAGGGCGGCTTCGGCAGCATCAGGCTCGGCATCATGGACACCGTGTTCAAGGAGTACGGCGATACGCTGGGCATCCTTGGCGTCAGCAGCGGCACGTTCATGTCGTCGAGCAACATCATGCGCAAGGTGGGTTTCGGCACCAGCAACGCGGCGCGCTTTCACGAACGCCGCGCCAACTCCATCCGCTACGACTCGCCACGCCTCGGCGGCTTCGAACTCGGTGCCCAAGTGGCGACGGCCGAGAACCCGACGGCTACCCTGGGTGCAGCCAAGACTTACTCGCTTGGTGTCAAGTACGACAACGGCCCGATCTACCTGGCGCTGGCCCACGAGATCCATGACAACTTCTACGGTGGCTCGGCCAATTCGCCTTCGGCCATGCGCAACAACGGCACTGGCACCACGGTGACCTCGAAGGACCAGGCCACGCAGTTCACGATCGAATGGCGCGTCAACAAGCAGCACAAGCTCGAGTTCGACGTCATCAGGAAAACCTACGACGAAAAGGCCACCGTCGCCGGCCGCTTCAAGTCCTACAACAACACCGCCTACCAGGTCTCCGTGGACAGCCGCTGGAGCCCCCAGTGGCGCACCGCCGCGCACATCGTCAGGTCGGACGCTGGTTCCTGCAGCCGGGTCGCCTCGGTCTGCTCCACCGACGGCCTGGAAGGCACCAAGTTCACCGTCGGCGCTTCGTATGCCCTGAGCCGGCGCACCTTTGTGTTCGCCGCCTACGACCAGATCACCAATGGCAAGTCGGCGCGCTTTTCCAACAACGAGTTCGGCACCTCGAACCCGGGCGAAGACACCAGGCACCTCGCCGCCGGCATATCGCACGCATTCTGACGCCGGGATGTACCCCTGGCGCGGTTGCCGGGCCGCGCTGCAAAACCACGGGGCAGGCTCTGGCCGTTCGCCGCTGGCGGCCCCGTTGCGGTGAACTGCGGCTGACATTGCTGGAGAGTTGAAGATGACGATTTACGACCCGAGCAACTTCTTGCGTCGCCACCTGCTTGCTGCGGCCGGTGCGCTGATGGTGCCTGCTGCCATGGCGCAAGACCCCAGCGCCCGCAACCGCGAGCTCTACCTCTACAAAGGCGCCGACCGCGACGCGCGGCTGCTGGAAGGTGCGCGCAAGGAAGGGCAGCTGAGCCTGTACACCTCGCTCAACACAAAGGACTCTGGACCGATCACCGAGGCTTTTGAAAAGCTCACTGGCGTGAAGGTGCTGCTGTGGCGCAGCAGTTCTGAAAAGGTGCTGCAACGCGCCGTCACCGAAGCGCGCGCCGGCCGCTACGCCTGCGACGTGCTCGAAACCAACGGCCCCGAGATGGAAGCGCTGTACCGCGAAAAGCTGCTGGCTGAATTCCACAGCCCGCACTTCAAGGACCTGCCGCCTTCCGCTTTTCCAAAGCACCGGCACTGGGTGGCTGACCGCTTCAACTTCTTCACCATCGGCTACAACACCAACCTCATCAAGCCGGAAGAAGTGCCCACCAGCTACGAAGACCTGCTGCACCCGCGTTTCGCTGGCAAGCTGGGCCTGGAGGCCAGCGACACCGACTGGTTTGCAGCCGTCGTCAAGCACATGGGCGAAGCCAAGGGCATGGCGTTCTTCAGGAAGCTGGCTGCGGCCAAACCGCAGATGCGCAGCGGCCACACGCTGCTGGCCGAACTGGTGTCTTCGGGCGAAGTGCCCATCGCCGCCACCATCTACAACCACAACATCGAGCGCCTGATTGTCAAGGGTGCCCCGGTGAAATGGAAGGCGCTGACGCCCACCTTCGGGCGGCCCAACGCGATTGGCGTGGTGGCACGGTCCGCACACCCGCACGCGGCGCTGCTGTTCACCGACTTCATGCTCTCGCCGCAGGGCCAGCAGCTCATCAAGGAACGCAACCGCGTGCCTGCCAGCACGGCGGTGGACACGCAACTCAACAAGTTCGCCTTCGAGATGATCGACCCCGTGATCACGCTCGACGAAGCCGACAAGTGGGACCGGCTGTGGTCCGAACTTTTCCTCAAGGGCCAGAAGGTCCAGCGCGACACCGACTAGGACGCATCCGATGATCAGCAAACGCCACTTCACCCAGCTGTTAGGCGCCGCCGCAGCGGCAACCCTGCTGCCGCGCGCCGCACGCGCGCAGGCCAAGGGGACTGCAGCCGAACTCGCTGCCTACACCGGCGCCGACCGCCAGCAGCGCCTGGTGGACGGCGCCAAGAAAGAAGGCCCGCTGTCGATTTACACCTCGGCGCAAAGCGACGATATGGGCGCGCTGGTGGCCGGCTTCGAGAAGAAGTACGGCCTGAAGACGACGGTCTGGCGCGCCGGCTCCGAAAAGGTGCTGCAGCGCGCCGTCACCGAAGCGCGTGGCAACCGCCACACGGTGGACATCATCGAGACCAACGGCCCTGAACTCGAATCGATGAGCCGCGAAAAGATCCTGGTGGCGGTGAAGTCGCCCTACCTGGCGCAACTGATTCCGCAGGCGCTGCGCCCGCACGGTGAGTGGGTGGGCACGCGGTTGAACGTCTTCGTGCAGGCCTACAACACCAAGCTCGTGAAGAAGGAAGAGTTGCCCAAGACCTGGGAAGACCTGCTCAACCCGCGCTGGAAAGGCCGCCTGGGCATCGAAGCCGACGACCAGGACTGGCTGTCCGGTG
>JANNGN010000097.1:0-2407 GCA_031403895.1 Rubrivivax sp.
GCCGAGCGCGGCAGCGTGCTGCACCTGTACCAGATGCTGCTGCACAGCGCACCGCTGGCGGAAGGCTGGCTTGGCTTCATGACCGCCGTGCGCCAGAAGCTGGACCTGCCGGCCGCGCTGCGCGAACTGGTCATCATGCGCGTGGCGCAGCTCAACGGCGCACCGTACGAAGCGCAGCAGCACGGGCCGATCGCGCTGAAAGTGGGCGTCACGCCGGCGCAGCTGGCAGCCTTGCCGCAGTGGGCCGCGTCGGACGCCTTCAATGCACTGGAACGCGCCGTGCTGCAGCTGTGCGACACGATGACGCAGCAAGTGCAGGTGCCGCGTGCCACGCTGTTGGCGGTGCAGCAGCACCTTGGCGACAAGCAGACGGTGGAACTGGTGGCCACGGTCGCGTCGTACAACATGGTGTCGCGCTTTCTGGAGGCGCTGCATATCCATGGCGACGACGCGCGCTAAAGCGCCTCAGTTCACCGGCCGCAACTGCTGCAACAGCGTCGGCACCAGTTCCGACACCGTCGGGTGGATGTGCATGGCGCGCGAGATCACGGTGTAGGGCAGCCCGGCCGCCATCACGTCCAGCAGCGAATGGATCACCTCGTCGCCGTTCAGGCCCAGGATCGCTGCGCCCAGCAGGCGCTGGCTGTCGGCGTCCACCAGCACCTTCATGAAGCCCTGCGTTTCACCGGCTTCGCGCGCCCGCCCCACGCGCTGCATCGGCATCTTGGCGCGCAGCAGCTTGCGTCCGCTGGCGCGGGCTTCGGCGCGCGCTTCGGTTTCGCTCATGCCGATGCGGCCGAGCGCGGGGTCGATGAAGAGCGCGTAGCAGGGGATGCGGTCGGCGATCTTGCGCGGGTCGTTGTCGAACAGGTTGGCGACCACGATCTCATGGTCGTTCCAGGACGTGTGCGTGAAGGCACCGCGGCCGTTGCAGTCGCCCACCGCCCAGACACCGTCGGCGCTGCTGCGGCACTGTTCGTCCACCACGATGTAGCCGCGCGCGTCGGTCTTGACGCCCGCCAGGTCGAGGCCGAAGTCGTCGGTGTTCGGCCGCCGGCCGACGGCCAGCAAGACGTGGCTGCCGACGATGGCCGGCTGTTCATTGGCGCAGGCGGCGCCGACGACGATGCGGCCGTGACCGGGGCCACCGTCGCGGGCCAGCGAGATGCACTCCGACGCCAACGCGAAGCGCACACCCTCGGCATCCAGGATGGCGCGGATGCCGTCCGACACGTCTTCGTCCTCGCGCGGCAGCAGGCGGGCCGAACGCTCCACCACCGTCACCTCGGCACCGAAGCGCCGCATCATCTGCGCGAACTCCAGGCCGATGTAGCTGCCGCCGACGATCACCAGATGCTCAGGCACCTCACGAAGCTCCATCATCGACACGTTGTCCAGCGTCGGCACGCTGTCGATGCCGGGCAGATCGGGGCGCACCGAGCGGCCGCCGAGGTTCAGGAAGATGCGCGGCGCACTCAGCCGGCGGCCCGCGACTTCCAGCGTGGCGGGCGCCACGAAGCGGGCCTGGCCTCTGATCACCTCGGTGTGCTTCAGGCCTTGCAACCAGTCGTCCAGACCCTGGCGCGAATGGCCGACGATGCCGTCCTTGCGCGCCATCACGCGCGCCATGTCCACGCGGATGGCGCCGGCCGAGAAGCCGAACTCTTCGCCCCGGCGCGCCTGGTGGATGGCGCGTGCGCTGGCGACCAGCGTCTTCGTCGGCACACAGCCCACGTTGACGCAGGTGCCGCCCAGGTGGCCGCGCTCGATGAGTGCGGTGCGCAAGCCTTCCTTGCTGCAGCGTGCGGCAATGGCCGGGCCGGCCTGGCCGGCGCCGACCACGATGGCGTCGAGAGTTTCGCTTTGCATGTCGTCACCGCCGGTTGCTGGTTTGGCCGGCAGTATCGGCCGGAACGATCGGCCGAAGAGACCGGCCGGAAAGAGCGCCCGGAAAAATCGGCCCTACACGCCAATCATCAGTCCAAGAATCTGCCGCGCCATGCGCTCGGCGGCACTGCGGTGCTGTGCGGCAAAGGCCAGCGCTTGCGCGGACATCTGCGCCCGTTCGCCGCTGCGGCTGAGCTGCACGGCACGCACCACGGCGGCCGCCATGTCGGGCTCGCGCAGCGCCGCGCCCGCTGCCAGCGCCAGCTCTGCCGCCTGCGCAAAGTTGAAGGTGTGTGGCCCCATCACCAGCGGGCAGCCGCAGGCCGCAGCTTCGATCAGGTTCTGGCCACCGAGCGGCGCAAAGCTGCCGCCCAGCAGCGCCGCATCGGCGGCGGCGTAATACAGCGCCATCTCGCCCAGGCTGTCGCCGAGCCAGACATCGGTGCTGGCGGCTTCGGCTGGTGGCAAATCCGTCCACGCGCTGCGTCGGGCGAGCGTGAACCCGGCTTGCTGGATGAGC
>JANNGN010000098.1:0-1542 GCA_031403895.1 Rubrivivax sp.
GTCTCGATCGTGATGCCGGTGCCGGTGGTCAACAGGTACGCCACCATGTCGCCGTGCGCTTCATGCATCGCGACCGGAAAGCTGACGGCGGTGTTCAGGTCCATCAGCAGCGGCATGTTGACCTCGATCACCTTCACGCCCTCGGCCTTCAGCTTGGCGAGCGCGGCGTTGAAGGCGAGCTGCGTGTCGTCGTCCAGGTGGGCCAGGAAGTCCTTCACCAGGCCCAGGCGCACACGCTTCAGCGGCGCAGGCTTGACGGCCTTGGCGCCGGTGATGACGCGGTCGAGCAGTTCCACATCGACCATGCTCTGCGCCATCGGCCCCGCCGTGTCGCGCGTGTGGCTGATGGGCACGATGCCGGCGCCGGCATAGCGGCCAACGGTGGGCCGCAGCGCCGCGCAGCCGTTGAAGGCGCAGGGCACGCGCACCGAGCCGCCGGTGTCGGTGCCCAGCCCCGCCAGCACCACGCGAGCGCCAAGTGCCGCGCCGGTGCCGGACGACGAGCCGCCCGCACTTTTGCTGCTGTCATACGCATTGCGCACGCCCACGTCGGGCCCGCTCTGGAACGCGGGGTTGTAGCCCGAGATGCCAAAGGCCAGCTCGTGCATGTGGGTCTTGCCAAGCACGATGGCGCCGGCCTTGCGCAGCCGCGCCACGACTGGCGCGTCGGCCTTCGGCACATAGCCCTTCAGCGCCGGCGTGCCGCCGGTGGTGGGCAGGCCGGCGACTTCGATGTTGTCCTTGACGACGATGGGCACGCCCTGCAGCGGCGCGCAGGCCCTGGGGCGCGCGATGTGCGCCCGGTCCACGTCGCGCGCATGCGCCAGTGCACCGGCTTCGTCGAGCGTGATGAAGGCGTTGAGCGCGGCTGCGGCCTTGGCGCGGGCGAGTGCGTCGGTGACCAGGGCCACGCTCGTGACCTGGCCCTGGCAGACCTGGCGCGCGGCTTCGGCGGCGGTGGTGGGGGCTGCGGCCTGGGCGGACTGCGCGGCATAAACCAGCGCTGCGACGACACACGCGGCGAAACGAGGGAAGCAGCGCTGGCTCATGAGATCTCCGGTCGGCAGCGGGTTGCCGTCGGCCGCGATGCTGCGGTGGTGCGGCCTGTCTGTCTGTTGTCGTTTGTGCCGAGATCCGTTCTCAAAAAGACCCCTGCGCCAGCCAACGCTCGATCTGCGGCTTGCGGTCGTTGCCCCAGAAGGGCTCAGCGTCGATGACGAAGAACGGCGCGCCGAAGACGCCGAGCGCAATCGCCTCGTCATTGGCGCGCTTCAGCCGCGCCTTCCAGGTGCTGTCGTTCCACACCGCTTCTACGGCGTCGCCGTCCAGGCCATGCCCGATGGCCAAGGCCTTGAGCGCGGCACTTTCGTGCAGCGGCACAGCACCTGAGAACACGGCGCGCAACCCCGCCGTTGCCCATGCCGCCGCTGCCGCATCACCGCGCGTTTCAGCGAGCCACCAGAACACGCGTGCAGCGTTCTGGGTCGCAATGGGAAAGCCCGGCGGCAGCGCAAACGCCAGACCCTCGAAGCGCGCCGAGCG
>JANNGN010000099.1:0-9358 GCA_031403895.1 Rubrivivax sp.
GAGCCTGGGCCGGCGTTACGCGCCAGATGAGGCTTGCGCGACAACCTGGCGGCTGCCGGCGCTGGGTGCGGCGGTGCATCAACTGATGGAGAGACTGGCTTGAGTTTTCACACCCTGCGCGAAGGTGACCTGATCGGCGTCATCGCCCCCGCTGGCCCGGTGTCCGCCGACGCGCTGCCGGCTGTGCAAGCGCTGTACGCGCGCCACGGCTACCGCGTGCGCCTGTACCCCGGTTGCCACGCTGACAGCGGCTACCTCGCCGGCCCCGACGCACTGCGCCTGGCCGACCTGCACGCCGCACTGGCCGACGACGAAGTGGCGGCCGTCCACTGCCTGCGCGGCGGCTACGGCTCGATGCGGCTGCTGGACGGCATCGACACCGCGCTGCTGCGCCGCAAGCCGAAGCTGCTGATCGGCTACAGCGACATCACCGCGCTGCACGCGCTGTGGGCCCGGCACGGCCTGCCGAGCCTGCACGCGCCGATGCCGGCGTCGGACCTCATCAAGCCGGGGCGTGAGGACGACGAAGAGGCGCTGTTCCATCTGCTGCGCCGGGGGCTGAAAGCGGGCGACGTGCTGGCCCCGGCGCTGGCGCCCGGTGCGCTGTGTGTGCCGGGTGTTGCCACCGGCGCACTCATCGGCGGCAACCTGAGCCTGGTCGCCGCGCTGCTGGGCACACCCTGGGCCTGGCAGGCGCAAGGCGCGATCCTGTTCCTGGAAGACATCCACGAAGAGCTGTACCGCATCGACCGCCTGCTGACCCAGCTGCGCCTGGCCGGTGTGCTGGACGCCGTCGCCGGTTTCGTGCTCGGCAGCTTCACTGAAGACGCCTCGCCCGCCGCACTGCTGCGCAACACCTTGCTGCCGCTGAACAAGCCGGTGCTGGGCGGCTGGCCCAGCGGCCACGGCACGCCGAACCGGCCACTGCCGCTGGGCCTGCGCGTGCAGATGCAGGCGCAGGCTGACGGCACGGGTCAGATCAAGTGGCTGGACGACTTCATGCGCGCCGCCTGATGCGGCTGGCACCCGACGTCCGATCGCAGCTGCCCGATCTCAGACGCCCGGTCGCAGCTGCCCGATCTCAGACGCCACTCACTTTGCCCGGTACCACCGCCACGCGGCTGCCGCCACAGCCAGCAGCACCAGCGTCAGCAGCAGCGCCGCTTCAAGGTGTTGGACCTTGCCCAGCAGCGCTTCTGCGGCACCGCCCAACAGCCAGCCCAGGCCACCCACCACCACGGCCCAGATGACGGCACCCAGCGCGTTGAAGGCCGCAAAGCGCCACGCCGGCATGGCCGACGCGCCCATCACCACCGGCCCCGCGATGCGCAGGCCGTAGGCAAAGCGGATGCCGATCACAAGCCAGCCGCCCCAGCGTTGCAGCAACCCATGCACACGCGCGGCGTGCCCCGCCCAGGCCGGGCGCAGCGCCAGCACGCGCGGGCCGTGGCGCCGGCCGAGCCAGAAGAAACACTGGTCGCCGACGAAGGCGGCGACGCTGGCCACCACCAGCACCCAGAGCGGATTCAACTGGCCGCGGCGCGCTGCAAAGCCGGCCAGCAGCAGCACCGTTTCGCCTTCCAGCACACAGCCCAGTGCCAGCACCCAGTAGCCGTGGCTGGCGATGGCTTGCGTCAGCCAGGGGCCGATGTCCGGGGTCATGCTGCGGGCCAGTTCTGCATCGGCGCATTCTGGCCCCGGCGCGTGGGCGGGCAGAATGCCGGCTCCTGCTTCACCCGCACACCCCCATGACCGAGCCCTCGCTGGCCCTGCGCGCCCTCACCGCCCAATCGCCTGCGGTGCAGGACACCCACATCACGTCGTTGCCGCTGCTGGCGCGCGGCAAGGTGCGCGACAACTACGCCGTCGGCACAGACCGCCTGCTGATGGTGGCCAGCGACCGGCTGAGCGCCTTCGACGTGGTGATGAAAGCGCCCGTCCCCGGCAAGGGCCGGCTGCTGACGCAGATGGCGCTGTTCTGGTTTGAGCACCTGAAGGACATCGTGCCCAACCACCTGACGGGCAATGCGCCGGAGAGTGTGGTGACACCGGCCGTAGTGCCGCATGTGCAGGGCCGCGCAATGCTCGTCAAGCGCCTGACACCGCTGCCTTGCGAGGCGGTGGTGCGCGGTTACGTGGCGGGTTCGGGCTGGAAGGAATACAGCCAGAACGGCACCGTCTGCGGCATCCAGTTGCCGGCCGGGCTGACGATGACGCAGCCCTTGGCGGAGCCGATCTTCACGCCCGCCACCAAGGCCGCCGTGGGCGACCACGACGAGAACATCAACTTCGACCAGCTTGCCGCCACCATCGGCGCAGCCCGCGCGGCCGAGGTGAAGGGCACCGCCATCCGCCTGTACCGCGCGGCCGCCGCCTATGCACTGACGCGCGGCATCGTCATCGCCGACACCAAGTTCGAGTTCGGCCTGGACGACGACGGCCGCCTGACGCTGATGGACGAGGTGCTGACGCCCGACTCATCACGCTTCTGGCTCGCCGATGAATTGAAGCAGGGTCGCATCAAAGCGCTGGACAAACAGCCGCTGCGCGACTGGCTCGCCAGCATCGGCGTCACGGGCGGCGCCGAGCAGGCCGCGCTCGACCTGCCGGACGCGGTGATCGTCGGTGTGCATGAACGTTATGCGCGTGCGTGCCGCATGCTCTGCGGGGGCGATGAATGATCAGCAACAAGAACCTGCGCGCGCACCGTATCACCGGCCTCGAACCCGGCCCGCGCCTGATCGTCACCGGCGCCGTACACGGCAACGAAACGGCGGGCACGAAGGGCATCCGCCGCGTGCTCGACGCCATCGACCACGGCGACATCGAGATCATTCGCGGCAGCGTCACTTTCGTGCCGGTGTGCAACCCGCTGGCCTACAACAACCTGCGCCGCATCGGCGAGCGCAATCTCAACCGCCGGCTGCAACCCAGCGCCACGCCGCAGGACTTTGAGGACCGCGTCGGCCGCTTGCTGTGCCAGTGGTTGAGTGAGCACGACGTGCTGCTCGACCTGCACACCTTCCGCAGCCCAGGCCAGCCCTTTGCGAAGATCGGCCCGGCCGACAACCGCGGCCCGCTGGAGCCCTTTGCCCACGCCGCCGCCGAAGTGCGATTGGCCGCGCACATAGGCCCGAGCCGCCTTGTCGAAGGCTGGATGGAGTCTTATGCCGCTGGCGTGGCGCAGCGCCGCGCGCGTGCGCTGACACCCGGCGCCGTGCATGAAGACCCGAGCTATGGCGTCGGCACCACCGAGTACATGCGCAGCAGCGGCGCGAATGGTCAAGGCGGCTACGGCATCACGCTCGAATGCGGCCAGCACGAAGACGCCGCAGCGCCCGACGTGGCGCACCACGCCATCTGCCAGACGCTGGCGCTGCTGGGCCTGGCCGACCTGCCGCTGGCACCGCCCGCGCGGCCATTCGATTGCCTGCGGCTGCTCGAAGTCATCGACCGCCATGCCGAAGGCGACCGCTTCGTCAAGACCTGGACCAGCTTCGACACGCTGGCCGCCGATGAGCTGATTGCCGTGCGCGCCGATGGCACTGAAGTGCGCGCGCCGCAGGCCGGGCACATCGTGTTCCCGGACGTGTCGGCGCTGCCGGGGCATGAGTGGTTTTATTGGGCGCAGCGCAGTGAGCGAGTGTTTGGCGGTTGATGCGCAACTGCTGTCGGGACGAAGCCGCATGACCCAAGACACAGTACCGCTGGCAGCGCAAAGATTGCGTTCCCGCACCTACTGACCACCACAGAGTCGTCGCCTTTCGCGGCGACCCGCAAGGAGCCGCCAGCAAGGTTCATGCTTTCGTGGGCGCGCATCGCCTGCTGCGCTTCTGCATGGATCCAAGCAAACCCAACATCAGCGAGCGACGCAGTCTTTGGCATGCGGTTCGCACAAGGATGGGCAAATCCGCAACCCCGGCACCGACAAACGCCTTTGAGCTGGAAACCGGTCGGCGCTTTGACTTGTTGCCAAACGGCAAGGACGAAAGCATGCACTGCTTGGGCTACACGGGCGCCCTGGTTCGAGCGGAGGGCACTCCACACCTGTACGCCTGTGGCCTGGACTTGACCGCTGCGGGCTGCACCTGCTGCACCTGCTGCCGCCGGCAGCGCGGCGGCAGCAGGCGACCGCCATGAATGGACCTGCTCAACGCAATCCCGCCGAAACTGGCGCCAGCGCTGGCTCAAAGGACCACGCGCTCGCGACCTACCGCAGCTGCGTCGGCCAGGCCTTTGGCTGACCAAGCGATTGGGCGCCATGGACGAAGCCGAAGCCGACAAGGACAAGTCCAAAACCCCAGAGCAGCGTTGCATTGACGCTGCCCGCAGCGCTGCGCGCCAGATCGCTGATGCAGAGGACACACGGCCCACGGTGGCGGTCTATGCCGGAAGTAGCGGCTGGTACACCGCAAGCCGCCACGCTGAAGGCAAGCGCGCGCGAAACCTGCTGACTGCCACGCTTGACTATTGGTTTCTGCCCAACCGTGACGACACCTTTTTTGCGTTTGCGGTTCGAGAATGGCTACGAGTGGTCTTCGCCGAATACCAAGCGCAAGCAACTCTTTCTTTCGCTGTCGGTTCGGCTATGAGGCAGGCGGCGTTTGAGTCGCCTGCGCCAACCTGGGCCGTGGCCCGAAGATCGGCAGCGCCACGCCCAAGCGCTGCGCACTCGCCAGCGCCTCTTGCACCGCAGCCGCCAACTGCCGGTCGCGCTGCGGCGCATTGAAGACATCATCCTGCGGCGCATTCGCCACCACCACCTGCGGATCGGTGCCGTAGTTCTCGACGCCGAAGCCCACGTCCTTGAACCAGAAGCTGTACTCCGGCTGCGTCGTCTCTGTCCCGTCGATGAGCTTGTGGCGCGGCCAGATGCCGACCACGCCGCCCCAGGTGCGCTGGCCCACGAGCGTGCCGATGCCCATCAGCTTGAAGCAGTGGCTGAAGATGTCGCCGTCCGAGCCCGCGTGTTCGTTCGTCAGTGCCACCACCGCGCCGGCCGGCGCTTCTTCGGGGTAGCTCGTGGGCTGGCCCCAGCGCGACAGCGTCCAGGCGATGCGCCGGCGCGCCACTTTTTCCAGCAGCAGCTGGCTGACGTGGCCGCCGCGGTTGTAGCGCAGGTCCACCAGCAGCGCGTCGCGGTCGCATTCGGTGCCGAAGTAACGGTGGAATTCAGCGAAGCCTGCGCTCATCATGTCGGGCAGGTGGAGGTAGCCGACACGGCCGCCACTGGCCTCGTGAACCCAGGCGCGGTTGGCTTCGACCCACTCGCGGTAACGCGCCGGGGCCTCGTCGGCCAGCGCGGTGATCAGCACCTCGCGCCGTGTGCCTTGCGCTGTGGCCAGCGTCAGCGCGACCTTGGCGCCGGCGTGGTGCACCAGCAGCGCCTGCGGCGGCGTGTCGGCGCTGACGGGCTGGCCGCCGACGGCAACGATGCGTTCGCCTGGCTGCGCCGCGACACCGATGGCGTTCAGCGGTGAGTCGGCACTCGCGTCCCAGGCGTCGCCCTGCACCGTGCGAACGATTTCCCAGCCGTCGCCTGCGGGGTCATGCGCCGGCTTCAGTTCCGCCGCCAGGTGGCCCAGCGCCACGGCGGGCGGCTTGCGGTGGTCGCCGCCCATCTCATAGGCGTGCGAGGTGCCAAGCTCACCTTGCAGTTCCCAGATCAGGTCCGACAGTTCACCGCGCGTGGCCACGCGCGCCAGCAGCGGCGTGTAGCGCTCGCGCATGGCGGGCCAGTCGATGCCCGAGATGTCCTCGGTCCAGAAGTGGTCGCGCTGCAAGCGCCAGACCTCGGCCAGCATCTGCGCCCATTCCATGCGCGGGTCCACCGCCAGGCGCACCCGTGCGAGGTCGATGTGGCCGCTCTTGCGCGACGGTTTGTCGTCAGCGGGTTTGGGCGCTTCATCCGGCGGCCGCGTGGCGTCGATGACGCGCAGGGCCTTGCCATTGCGCACCAGCAGCGTGTGGCCGTCGGCGGCCAGCACGAAGCCATCGGCCTGCGGCAACAGTGTCTTGGTTTCTGCGGTCTCGAAGTCAAACACTTCCAGGCGGCCCGGCCCTTCCTTGTGGCCACCGCGACCATGCGCGCCAACGATGGGCATGGCGGTCCACACCACCTTGCCGCGCGCCACGCCAGCCATCTGGCCGTAGCGGCCTTCGGGCACCGGAAAAGCAGCGACCCGGCGGGCCAGGCCTGCGGGTTCGATGGTTGGCAGTGGCAGTGGCAGTGGCGGCGTGTCTGCTCGGCCGTCCGCTTCACGCCGATCCCGGCCGTGCTCCTTCATGCCGCGCGGCCGAGGCTCGAAAGGCGGGCTTCCACCCGCCTGCAGCGCAATCAGGTACGGCCGCGCAGCGCGCGGGAAGCTCAGTTCGAACTGCACCGCGTCATAGACCGGGTCATAGGTGCGCAGCGACAGGAAGTACAGGTAGCGGCCTTCGGGGTCGAAGGCAGCGCCGTAGTCACGGAATTCGGGTTGTGTCGCCAGCACCGGTTGATCGGCCTTCACACCCGTCACCCGGGCCAGCTTGATCGCCGTGTGGCGCATGCTGGTGGCAAAGGTGTAGGCCAGCCAGCCGCCGCAGGGCGACCACACCGGGTCTTCGATGCGGCCGAAAGTGCTGACCTCAACCCGTGCCAGATCAGCGTTAGCCGTGTCGCCCACCCACAATTCGTTGCGGTGGTTGGCCAGCACCACGCGGCTGCCTTGCGGCGCCGCTCGCAGTGCCGTGATGCGGCCCAGGGCCCAGGGCATTTCACGCGTGCTGCCGCCCTGCATCACTTCGATGCGCTCTTCGCCCGTGGCGTCGCTGGCTGCCACCAGCGATTGCCCGTCGGCCAGCCACTGCGCAAGCCGGCGCCGCGCCGGCACGCCGCCGTGGCGCTGCACCGCGCCTTCCCACAGCGCCAGCGTGTGGATCTGGCCGCGCACTTCCAGCGCCAGGCTGTGGCCCTGCGGGTGCAGTTGCAGGCCTTGCAGGTGGTCGGCCGCCGGCACGAAGCGGCGCGCCGTTTGGGTGCGCGCACTGGGCACGTCGATCTCGATGCGCCGGGTGCGGTCGCTCGCCGGGTCGAACAGCCACAGTTCGGCGCCGCACTGATAGACGATGCGTTCGCCGTCGCTGGCCGCATGACGCACAAAGTAGGTGGCATGGTGGGTGTGGCGGCGCAGGTCGCTGCCGTCGGGCAGGCAGGACTGCAGGTTGGCCACGCCGCCGGTTTCAAGGTCGCCATCGCCCAGAAAATACAGCCGCTGGCCGACCCACATCGGGCAGCTCAGGTTGCCCTGCAAAACGCCCAGGCGCTGGAAGCTGCCGCCGCTGCTGTCTTCCATCCAGAGCTGTCCGGTGCGGCCGCCCCGGTAGCGCTTCCAGCGTGCGGGGTCGCCGGTGTTGCGGCCAATCGCACGCCGGCCATCGGGGCCGAAGGCGAGGTGGTCGATGGGGCCCAGCGGCACCCTTTCGGGCAGGCCGCCTTGCAGCGCCAGCGTGAAGGCGTGCCAGTTGCGGAAGAAGGGCTGGCCGTGGTTGCTGCAAAAGAGGATGCGGTTGTCGGGTGTGAAGCCACGCACCGCCAGGTCACTGCCCAGCCAGGTCAAACGACGCGCGGCGCCGCCCGCAGCCGGCATCAGGAAGACTTCACTGTGCTGTTCGTCGCGGCCGGTGTAGGCCAGCCAGCGGCCACAGGGCGACAGGCAGGGCGTGGCGGGTTCGGACAGCCCCGCTGTCAGGCGCAGCGCGGTGCCACCGGCGGTGGACACGCGCCAGAGGTCGTCGTCGCTGACAAAGACCACCGTGTCGCCGTGCAGCGTGGGTTGGCGCAGGTAGGCGGGTGGGGTTGGGAGCGGGGCTGCAGGCGGGGCGGCGTTCAACGTGTCTGGGCTCATGGTGGGCGGGCAGGCGCAACGGGAAGACGATCATCACATGCGCGTGCGCGGGCGGCATCTGGGTCTGTCCCCCGAAAGGTGGTGCTCCCCCCGCCGGGGGATGGGTTCCCCCGAAGGGCGGACGCATGATCGCGCCGCTCTTGCACACCGACCCGGGCATCCAGCCCGCACGACAGGACCCCACCATGCAATTCGACGAAAGCCATGAAGGCGACTACCGCATCTTTGTTGGCGCTGTGGAGGCACCTCGCGGCGGCGACGGCTACATCGCCGCACTCATCGTGAATCGCGTGCGCGGCGTGCTGCCCAAGCACCCCGAGGCCTTTCGCGATGACAGCCTGGCTTGCGGCTACCGCTGGCGTTCGGCCGACGAAGCCATGCACTATGCGATGAACCGCGCGCGTGAACTGATCCGTTCGCGGTCGCAGATGCTGGCCTGCTAAAACGTTCAGCTCAGTCGATCACAAAGGACCGGATCAGCGCCATCGCGGCCGCCGGCTCGTCGCGCCAGGCGCCGTGGCCGGCGTTGGCGAAAGTCACCAAGCGGCGAAAGCGCGCGGGAATGGCGGCCGCAATCTCTTGCGCATCGGCCAGCGGCGTGACGGGGTCCTGCTCACCCGCCATCACCAGCACGGGGCACTGCACCTGCGCCAAGCCTGGCAGCAGGTTCATCGTGCGCTGCTCGCCACTGGCGGACGCAAACAGGATGTCGGTGTTGAAAAGGGTGCGCTCACGCGCATGTTCGTCAGCCGGTGGCTGCGTGTTGTACAGCGGCGTACACAGTTGCTGGTAGGGCGCCCAGGTCTGCTCGCCGGGTGCGGTCCAGAAGGCTTCGGCCGCTGCGCGGGCGGGCGCACCACCCAGTCTTTCGAACATCGCCAGCTTGCGCGCCAGGCCCATGTGGTGGCTGGTGCTGGACAGGATCACCCGGGCCGGATGCGCCGGGTGGCGCGCCAGATAGCGCTGTGCGACAAAGCCGCCAAAGCTCTGGCCCAGCACGACGGGTTTGACGATGCCCAGGGCGTCGCACAGGCGCACCACGTCGTCGGCAAATGTGTCCAGCAGCCACTCGTCGCGTGGGCGCCGGCTGCTGCGGCCGTGGCCGCGGTGGTCGAAGTAGATGATCTGCGCCACATCGGCCAGCTGGCTGAAGATCGGCTTGAAGCTGGAGTGGTCGTAACCCGGGCCACCGTGCAGCAGGACGAGCGTGGGCTTGGCGCGCATGCTGGCGCCGTCGGGCACCAGGCCGCAGCCTTCGATGTCCACGTAGAGGCGCACTCCGGGGGCGATGGTGATGAGCATGGTGGCCTGGCGATGAAGTGAATGGGGTTCGCACGCGACTGGTGAAGAATGCGCGCATGGCAGAAGACCACGACCTCGATCTGAACCGCTGGCCGCGCCGCGCCGCCTTTGAGTTTTACCGCGACTTCGAGCAGCCCTTCTTCAGCGTCTGCACCCGCGTCGATGTGGCC